>JBQCHB010000490.1:0-6142 GCA_051955075.1 Flavisolibacter sp. | reverse complement strand
CACAAATATCTGCCAGCGGCGCTACTGGTTATTTTGTGGAGTTTGCTGGTTCTGCCATTCGTTCGCTTTCCATGGAGTCCCGCATGACCATCTGTAACATGAGTATTGAGATGGGCGCAAGAGGAGGGATGATTGCTCCGGATGAAACCACTTTCGCTTACGTAACAGACCGCAAGTTTGCACCACAGGGAGAGGCGTGGGAAAAGAAATTGAAGCAGTGGAAAGAATTATATTCTGACAACGATGCTGTGTTTGACAAAGAAATTTTTATTAACGCAGCGGATATTGAACCAATGATCACTTATGGTACCAATCCGGGTTTGGGTATTGCCATTAATGGATTGATACCAACCATTGAAAGCATTCCTGAAGAAGGTGAAAGAAAAAACATTTTGAAGGCGCTGAATTATATGGGTCTTCAGGCAGGCAAACCTTTAAAGGGCATGAAGGTGCAAAATGTTTTTATTGGCAGTTGCACCAACTCACGCATTGAAGATTTGCGATTGGTGGCCAGCGTGGTAAAAGGCCGCAAAAAGAATGATGCAGTGAAAGTAATGATCGTTCCCGGTTCGCAGCAGGTGGCGGCGCAAGCCAAAGAAGAAGGCCTGAACCAAATTTTTGAGGAGGCCGGATTTGAAATTCGCCAGGCCGGTTGCAGTGCCTGCCTTGGAATGAACGAAGACAAAGTTCCTGCAGGTGAATATTGCATTTCTACCAGCAACAGAAATTTTGAAGGCCGCCAGGGCGCAGGCGCCAGAACGCTTTTGGCAAGCCCGTTAACTGCAGCTGCAGCCGCTATTACAGGCGTTGTTACCGATGTTCGTGAATTATTAAGCTAAAAGAAATGGAACCATTAAAAATTATACACAGCACATTCGTTCCATTGCCAATGGAAAATGTGGATACAGATCAAATTATCCCTGCCCGATTTTTAAAAGCCACTACTAAAATTGGTTTTGGCAAAAATCTGTTTCGCGACTGGCGTTATGAAAACGATGATGAAACAAAACCCGTGGCTTCCTTTATTTTAAATCATCCGCAATACAAGGGTGAGATTTTAGTGGCGGGGAAAAATTTTGGTTGCGGATCTTCAAGAGAACATGCTGCCTGGTCAATCCTGGATTACGGCTTTAAAGTAGTGGTAAGCAGTTTCTTTGCTGATATCTTTAAGAACAATGCTTTGAATAATGGTGTATTGCCGGTACAGGTAAGCGAAGCTTTTTTGCAAAAAATATTTCAGCAAGGTGCTGATGCAAAGCTTACTGTAAATCTTGAAGAGCAGTTTATTAAAATTGATGCAACCGGCGATCAGGAAAATTTCGAGATCAACAATTACAAAAAAACATGCTTGTTAAATGGCTATGATGATATTGATTATTTGATAAGCATGAAGGGTGAAATAGAAAAATACGAAACAATACATAGCTAATTATGCAAAAGAAGATAGCCGTTATACTAGGCGATGGCATTGGTCCTGAAGTAACATACCAATCTATTAAGGTGTTGAATTGCATTGCACGACAATTTCGTCATCAGTTTACCTACAACTACGGTTTGATGGGTGCCGATGCCATTGATAAAACGGGCAATCCCCTGCCAGATGAAACACTTGAAATTTGTTTGGACAGCGATGCTGTTTTGTTTGGTGCTATAGGCCATCCAAAATATGACAATGACCCTACTGCCAAAGTGCGTCCCGAACAAGGCTTGCTGAAATTGAGAAAAGGCCTGCAGCTTTTTGCCAACATCCGGCCGGTAAGCACTTATACAGCGCTGCATCATTTGTCGCCATTAAAAAGTCAGCAGTTAGAAGGCGTTGACTTCATTATTTACCGGGAACTGACCGGCGGTATCTATTTTGGCAAGAAAGAAGTAAATGCTGATTATACGGAAGCATCTGATTTATGCATTTACAATAAAGAAGAGATCAGCCGCATTGCACACCTGGCTTTTCAATCTGCGCAGCAAAGAAGAAAGAAATTAACGCTTGTTGATAAAGCCAATGTTTTAGAAACGTCAAGGCTTTGGCGAAAAGTGGTTCAGGAAATTGCGTCAAATTATCCTGATGTTGCCGTTGATTATTTATTTGTTGACAACGCAGCAATGCAAATCATTTTAAATCCTAAACAGTTTGACGTCGTGCTTACTGAAAATATGTTTGGCGATATCATCAGCGACGAAGCCAGTGTGATCAGTGGTTCCCTGGGTTTGTTGCCTTCCGCTTCTGTTGGCGCTACCACGGCTTTATTTGAGCCCATTCATGGCTCTTATCCGCAAGCTGCAGGAAAAGACATTGCCAATCCTATCGGCTCTATTTTGTCTGCTGCCATGATGCTGGATCATTTTAAGATGCACGAAGAAGCCAACCTCGTTCGTGCCGCTGTGGACTGGACACTCAATTCAAAATTTGTAACAAAAGACATCGACCCGGTGAATTATTATTTCACTTCTACCATCGGAGATTTAGTGTGTGACTTTGTAACTGAGAGATTACCTTCTGATATTAACCTTTCCAATATTGAATTAAGAAAGTCAACATTGATTTGATTACACAAATTGGTTTGGAATAGATATTTGCCGGGGAAGCGGAAAGAAGAGAAGGAATTACTGAATAGCATACTTTCCCTCTTCCGTCTTCCCCTCTAGGTTAGATAATGTCCTGCTGCACTGCTGATACTTCGGCAGCTCAGTAGCATTACAGAAAGTACAAGAGTGCGACGCAACGAAAGTTAAATAGTAGCAGTGTGGTTTGGTACAAAAAATAAATGCATTAGTTACTGGTTGTTTTCAATTGATTTAATTAGCAGAAATTCGTGTAATAATTGATTGCCCGCCGTATGCAATAGAGAAACCAGCGAAAGCTTGTAATTCTTTTTCTTTAAATTTATTGCTATGGATCATCTTTCAGCCCGGGCATTGGAGAATTTTAAGAATCATGTTGGCATAAAGTTTCAGCTATACAACAGTCTCTTCACTTCGCTTCCCTTCCATCGCATTGAAAAAACAGGCATTTTATTGTCGCTGTTTTTAAATCATGCAGAAGAAGGATACAAGAAAAAGCAGAGTCCTTCTGCTATTGTTGAAGATTTTTTTCAACGCTTTACTACTGTAAAAACGGAGCAGGAAAAAACCGATCTGCTGTTTCGTTTTGTGCAATATGCTGAAAGGCAGGTAGTGTTGTTTGATGCGCTGGAAGACGCAGCTTTTAAAGAAACCAACGATACGATCGGCATTGGAACGCTAAAACAATTGGAAACCGATGTAGTGCAGGAAGGTTTGCAAAAAGCATTGATTGAAAAACTTGAGGACTTTGCTGTTTCGATTGTATTGACAGCACATCCAACGCAATTTTATCCGGGTTCTGTATTGGGCATCATTAATGATTTGGCTAAAGCATTGAAAGAGAACAATGCTGGCTTGATCAATATGTATCTGCAACAGTTGGGCAAAACACCTTTGTTTAAAAAACAAAAGCCAACGCCTTATGATGAAGCTGTGAGTTTGATATGGTATTTAGAAAATGTTTTTTATAATGCTATTGGAAAAATAATTTTTTATTTGAAGGAACATTTTCCCGATGTGGAATTAGAACATAATCCAATTGTAAAAATGGGTTTTTGGCCTGGAGGTGACAGAGATGGCAACCCGTTTGTAACTTCCGATATAACGCTGAAAGTGGCTGAGGGCTTGCGTTCCAGCATTATTAAATGTTATTACCTTGATGTAAGGAGATTAAAACGCAGGCTTACCTTTAAAGGCATTGACACGATTCTTGCAGACCTGGAAGCAAAGCTGTATAAGAACATTTTTATCCCCGGCGAAAGAACAGCCCTTAGCAAAGAAGAAATTTTACAATCTTTATTCGAGATAAGAGAAATTGTTGTTCATCAGCACAACGGATTGTTCCTGCATCTGCTTGATAATTTTATTAACAAGGTAGAAGTGTTTGGATTGCACTTTGCTTCGCTTGACATCAGGCAAGACAGTTCGATACACGACATAGCGATAGAGGCCATCGTAGAAAAGGAAAACATTTTACCAAAAAACTACGCAGAGCTGAGTGAAGCAGAAAAAATTTCTTTGCTCACCACAATTAATAAAAAAGCCAATGTTGATCTGTATGAAGACCTGGCTAAAGATACTTTGCAATCAATTGAAGTAATTAAAACTATTCAGCAATACAATGGCGAGCAGGGTTGCAACAGGTACATCATTAGTCATAGTAGTACGGCGTTGAATATAATGGAAGTGTATGGCTTGCTTTTATTAGGCGGTTGGACAAAAGAAAATTTACCTATTGATATTGTGCCCTTATTTGAAACTATTGAAGATCTGAAAAATGCGCCGAAGGTAATGAGGTCGTTATACCAAAACAAAACCTATTACCAGCATTTACAGCAGCGCAATAAAAACCAAACCATTATGGTTGGTTTTTCGGATGGTACAAAAGATGGTGGTTATTTGATGGCTAACTGGAGCATTTACAAAGCCAAAGAAGAATTAACGGCTGTTTCAAAAGAGTATGGCATTGACGTTATTTTCTTCGATGGACGCGGTGGCCCGCCTGCAAGAGGCGGTGGTAAAACGCATAAGTTCTACGCATCCATGGGCAATAATATTTCAACCAAAGAAATTCAATTGACTATACAAGGGCAAACGGTCAGTTCTAATTTTGGAACCGTAGATTCGGCTCAATTCAATATTGAACAATTGCTCAACGCCGGTGTCTCGAACGACCTGTTTATTGACAGCAAAAAGCAATTGAGCAACGAACAGGAGGTGGCTATTGAAGAACTGGCGAAAATCAGCTTTGATAGTTATAGCCAGTTAAAAGCACATCCACATTTTTTGAATTATTTATCTGAAGTAAGTCCCTTGCGTTTTTATAGTGAAACCAATATCAGCAGCCGCCCATCAAAACGTGGTGGTTCTTCACGATTACTACTAAAAGATTTAAGAGCTATTCCTTTTGTAGGTGCATGGAGCCAGTTAAAGCAAAACGTTCCGGGCTATTATGGTTTGGGAACAGCACTACAGGCCATAGAGAAAGAAGGAAAGCTGGATGCCATCAGGCACATTTATCAACGGTCGCCTTATTTCAGAACCTTGATAGACAATTGCGAAATGGCCATGAAGAAAAACTTTTTTCCATTGACGGCTTATTTGTCCGACCATCCGCAATACGGAGAAATTTGGAACATGATTTATGAGGAGTATGAGCTTACGCAGAAATATTTGTTGAAGCTTTCAGGACAGAATGAGTTGATGAGCAATTACCCTGTGGAGCAAATGTCTATCCAAATGCGGGAAAAGATCGTTTTACCCTTAACTACCATCCAGCAATATGCGCTAATTAAAATGCGTGAAGAAAAAAAGATGGACGCAAAAGAAAAAGAGAACCTGGAGCGATTGGTGGTGCGTAGTTCCTTTGGAATTATAAATGCGGGAAGGAATTCAGTGTGACAGGGTGTTTGTTTGTCTTTTCTATTGCCCCGCTCTTTAGAGCGGGGATAGCAGTACTATATTCCTCTCTTGGGCTTTAGCCCAACCTTCACTATCTTAAAACAAAAATGCCTTTTATAAAAGTATGGGTGCATTATGTGTGGGCGACAAAAAACCGTCAGCCTATTTTAACAGATAATCTCCGCCATCGTTTGTTTAGCCATATAAAGGAAAATGCTAAAGACAAGAACATTTATCTCGATAGAATAAATGGTTATCATGACCATGTGCATTGTTTTGTTTCTTTAGGATCTAATCAAACCATAGACAAAATAGCACAATTGCTAAAAAGAGAATCTTCTTTTTGGTTAAACCACAAATCCGGAATAAAAGCCCAAAAACTGGAATGGCAGGATGATTATTTTACTGTTTCAGTGAGTGAATCCATGCTTGATACCGTAAGGGCCTACATAGATAATCAGGTAGCGCATCATCAAAAGAAAACCTTCACCGAAGAATACAATGAATTTATCAGCAAATATGGATTTAAGAAGTTTGGCTAAAGCCTATGAAAAGGGAAAGTTATTCATTATCCCCGCCCTGAAGAGCGGGGCAATTGTTCAATCAGATAAAGCTATGCCTTCAGCAAGCAAAGCCAGACTTAATAAAATACAAACGCCCTGTTTATAGCAGGGCGTTG
>JBQCHB010000489.1:0-11048 GCA_051955075.1 Flavisolibacter sp. | reverse complement strand
AAGTTTCGGTTATCCGCAGGAAGGCTTTATTCCGGTAGAGATTGATTTAAAGTCAACCAACTTCGATTTTGTCAAGTACTATTATCGAGATACGCTTCGATACTATTTCCGAACAAAGAAGAAACAAATTGTGAGGTTGGGTTTCATTGACGAGCTTGAAGTATGGGTTCCTTCATCGAAATTTTCAACCAAGGAAATCAAAGTTTATCAAAAGTTTGCTCTTAGAGTTCAAGTTCAAGCAGGAAGCAAATCACCTTCACTACTCTTGTCCTACGAAGGCAAATCCAAAGTGCTTCAAATTTCAGTTCCTGAAATTTTGAAAAGTGTTTCTCCTAAAAAGCTGTCTAAGGTTTACTATGATGGTAACATTCACAAGTATGAAGATTTACTTGAAATGACAGAGGTTGATTTTGATAAAGCATTTCCTGTTTTAAATATTGAACTTATTAAGGCTTTGGATTTTCCTTTCGATACACCGCCAAAGGACAACAAATACAGAAGGTACTACGAGCATATAACGACATTCTACAACCATTTTCTAAACAAGCCTGATTTTAAAAAGCTGATACCATTAAGTGGGAAAGGCTTTATAAAAGTACCAAGTGCATACATTGGGCAGATTAAACCTGATAGCAGCAATCTTTCTTTTGAAAATAACAAGCCAGGGAAAAACCCAAAGAAGGATTTCTACAGGTTAAAACCTGCTGAGCCTTCACCGTATAAAAATATCCATGTAATATTTGTTTACCACAAGGACGATGAAGCAGTTAAAGATGAACTGAAGCATTACTTGCAAAATGGCTTACGCCATTTTAGAGGGTTATATGGCTATGCCGGTATATTGAATCATATTGAAGATGAAGCCTCAATGGTTTTTACAGACAAGCATAATCCACTTCCTGAGTTGGAGGTAAAGTATGATTCTTACAATTACGATACCGCAAACACAAAATATCTGGCAATCTATCTTACTCCATTTAGTAAAGAGGAAACAGCAAGGCAAGACGAGAGAGTTTACGTTCAGGTCAAAGAATTTCTTCTGAATCGGGAAATTGTTTGTCAATCAGTTGAGCCGAAAAATGTTGGAGGCGAGCAAACTGATTTTGTTTTCAGCCTTACAAATATGTCAGTTGCAATACTTGCAAAGTTGGAAGGTATTCCTTGGAGGTTGCATACAATAGAGAAAAAAGAACTTGTAGTAGGTGTGGGTGCTTTCAGAAATCCGAAAGACGGTGTAAGGTATTTAAGCAGTGCATTTAGCTTCGACAATACAGGTCGGTTCAATTCCTTTGACTATTTCATGAAGGATGATATTAAAGAATTGGCTGGGAGCATTTCGGCTAAGGTCAGGGAATTTGCAATGATTAACGGTGTTCCTAACAGACTTATCATTCACTTTTACAAAAAGCTGAGTGAAGAAGAACTTGAGCCAATTGAAAGGGCATTGCAGGAAATGGAGTTCCCAAGACCAATTCCCGTATTCATCGTTTCCATCAATAAGACAGAGTCAACGGACATAGTTGCTTTTGATATGGACTTTCCTGAACTGATGCCAGTTAGCGGTACATACATTAGCATAGGCAACAAAAAGTATATCCTTTTCAATAATGCAAGAACTGAGGAGGCATTCAATAAGCATGACGGCTATCACTTTCCTGTTAAACTGGCTATTGATTGCAACAAGAAGGAATTACTTAATGACGTAAATACTATTCATGATCTGATTAACCAAGTGTATCAGTTTAGCAGAATGTATTGGAAAAGTCTTTCCCAACAGAATTTGCCAGTAACAATCAAGTATCCTGAAATGATTGCAGAGATAGCTCCATATTTTGCCGGAAAGGATATTCCTCCTTATGGCAAAGACAAACTCTGGTTCCTTTAATTCAATTTCAATTTGAATGGCATTGAGGAAAAAATATAGTGTCCCGGTAAAGGTTGCAAGATTCCTGCAATTCAATATTTCGTGCCTTCTATCTTTAATGTTCTCACCGAACCATACTAAGATTTTTCCTTGGTATCAGATTCTATTGATAAGCCTGTTTTTCGTTTTCATTTTTACGATGCTTTCAATATCACGTTAAGAAGAAAAGCGGTGTTCGTTCCTCACGAATTTATTGAACCCACCCGGCCAACCCACAAGCACGGCTTATGCAGTGGCTAACCCACAATGCCAACCCTTCCACTGCATCTATGGTGTTGCCGCCATTTTTAACTGTCATACTTTTTGTGGCTATGCTCCCCATTCTTTTGGCACATTGCCTGTTCCGCTTCGCTACACAGCCAAAGAGCCAAGCCAACACAAGCATAGCAACAAAAAGACGCTTCACTCCAACCACCACCACCGTTCCGCTTATGCCAGTATAAAAATTGGCGGAAGCATACTTAAACATAATGCGGTCTTATGTGTTCGCTTCGCACAGCCACCCCACGCTTATGCAAGCATCCCAACGCAGTGGCTGTCACATAAGTCGCCATTATGTTAAGTAGCCAACACCATAGCACTTTTTATCAAAAGTGAAGCCGTGCTTTTTGCCAACGCACCCCACCCGAAGAACCCCTACACCCCGCCACCCTTTCAGCGGTGCAGAAAAAAATAAAGCATGATTTGTTTTACGGCCATGTGCTTGCGGTCAGTTCATTCTCTTCGCCTCCATTCCGTTCAGGCGTTTCGTTCATTCCGTTTCTCTTCATTCACTACACTATCCTTCACTTCATTTCGTCTCCGTTCATTTCACTCACCTCAGCACCGCACGGCAAAAGCAATTCCTTCTCTGCGTTTCGCAAAGCAACCGCACTGGCTTTCCGTGTCATGGCATTTGCTTAACCCACGCTGCAATGGCTTTTGTGTTTCGATAATTTACAAAAGCCGCCTATGCTTCTAAGCAAATTGCTCATGCCACTCCAAGCCGCCAACCCGATTTGCTTCACTCCGTTACGTCATTGCATTTGCCCTTGACCCACCGCACATTTGAAATCGGTATGCTTTATTTTTTCTGCGACATGTTTACCCCATTGCCGACCCACTAAAATCCGTATCCTTCAAACCAAGTATCCACTTCCTGAATGGATCTGAGTAATACTTCATCCTCAATTGGAAATCCTTCAATCTGATTGGTGATTTTGATTTGATGACCTTCATTGATTTGGTCTTGCATAGTCCTTTTAAGTTCCTCAAAAATGTGAGGTTGTCCGTTCTCCAATGGAGTTAGGATTGATTGTTTGTTGTAATTGTAAACCATAGTTATAATGTTATTTATTATAAATATGTCGGAATTGAGGAAAAGACAGTTTTTATCAAAAAATATTTTGGAAGCCCACTTTTAAAAAATAAAAAAGGCAGCAAAGTTAGGGCGGCACGCACAAGCCCACCCTGATAAAAAACCAAAAGACTACGGCATAAACACAAGGCCAACGCACAAGGCTATCATTTATTCCGTTTCCTTTTGGTTTTTTGCCCTTGCCGCCCTGTCAAATGGCTTTCTTTTTTCTTTTTTTTTCCGGTTTTTTTTCTGTTTTCTTTTAAAAATGTGTGCGAAGCGTAGCGGAGCAAAATTTTAAATCCCTACGTGTATGCAGTCAGCAAAAATTCAAACGTACAGCCCCAAAAATGAAGTTCCGCAGCACTCATTTTTCATTCTCTGTAAAGGCTTAAATAGTGGTAAGCCTCTGGAGCATCCAACCGCCAACTGCTTTGTATTGTCCTGCGAAAACGAGGCAGAAATGAAGCGTTTTTATTGGCTCTGTTTTGGCCTATGGCAGTCTAAAGCCTTTCACCCTCATTTGTGCGGTTCAGTTATTCCATTTTTACGCATCAATGATTTCAGAAAGATTTTTGCAGAGGCAGCAGCCCAGGCAATCGGAAACGAACCAAAAGAGCAGCGAATGGTTTCAGACCTTCAAAAGTTGCAGCAGCTTGAAAAGCTATACAAGCAAAATCTGCTTCTGATAGCTGATGCAAAAAGGGCAGTGTTTTACAAGTTCATGCGGAGGCGTTAATCGCTTCCGCTTGTTTCGCCTATATCCCGACCATGAAGCGAGGATGAAGGCAATATGATTCGCCTCTAAGCGTAAAATATTGGCAGGTATGCCAACAAAAAAGCCCCGGATAAACCGAGGCTTTTTCAATGGAGCAGATAATTCAATCCTTAGAAAATCTCCTGAATCTTCAACGCATTACCCGAGTTGAACAGGTAATAGTTGGGACCCACTTGCTGATAGAACTCAATACCGATGCACTGCAATACACTGGCATCAGCCGTAAGGGTTGGAGAACCCGGCAGGGTAGCAGTTACGACAGTTGACGTTGCAACAGGTGAGAACAAATCAATGTAGCCTGAATACTGAACGTCTGACAGTTCATTATTGGCTGCGTCAATCGGTTCGTAAACTCCTGTAGTGTCATTGTACTCAAAATCCGATACACAAGCCAAAGCATGGATTAAGCGAAAATGTGTTGCACCAGCAGGAGCATTCACCAAGTTTGCAGGGTTAAAAGCCGGAACGGTCAATGTACCACTGTCACGACCTGGAGTGTGGGACAGAGTGAAAGGTGCAACAAACACACCTTCCAAGCTCACGTTTTTGTCAAACGCAAATCCGTTCAGGTACTGGCTTTGCTGCGAAATCAGAATTGCACGGTAACCCCTTGCTTCAGTCTGATCTTCCAGATTGATTTTTTTCATTATCGCAGTAAGGCGACCTGTCATTTGAGGGTCACTCATTTGCTTAATGATTTGAGAGAGGGCAACCCGAACAGATTTACCGGCTGTTGCACAGCCTCCGAACTCGTTCATGTTTTCACGAGTACGTTCAAATTCGGGAGCAGTTAAGATTTGGTCACCATTGGGACCGCCAACAAGTCCTGCGAAGTCGCCTTGCAGTCCTTTGATTTTGAAATGTCGTACACCGCCCATTGTGCCGGAGTAACGAACGAGACCAGTTTGTCTTGCCATTTTACTATTTTTTTAAGAGTTTGAAAATTCAAATATCTTTAGCAAATTTACATTATATTACATTGATTTACAGTGGTTTACGCAGTGCAAAATGGTGCAATTCAAAGCATACGGACAAGCAATAATCAAAACACACCTCAAAATCACTAAAGTGGTTGATGGGGATGGTCTGTTTGTGGTGAATCCTTTCAATAAACAGGAAGAAGAAATTCGTTTCCTGGGCATAGATGCACCCGAAATAAGACGGTCTAAAAAGCTGCAACAGGATGAAAGAGAAACACACTTACCCGGCCAGCTTCTGTTATTGTTGGGTAAAAAGTCAAAGGATTTTTTGAACTCAGTTGCACCAGTTGGAACGTCCGTAACGATCCAACTGGAAAAGCCTCATAGCATTGATTCTTTTGGCCGTACACTGGCTTATGTGTTTCTTCCTGATGGTACTTGCTTAAATGAATTGATGATTATGGAGGGCTTTGCAAAGCCTTACAGCAGGTATTATTGTGAAGCGTTAGCAGATTTTCAGCAAATCAATATATTTGCAAAGTCGTATCGAAAAGGACTGTATCAAACAGTCAACGACTTTTAGCCAAAAGCAGTATTTTGTTACCTGTTTTCCCTTGTTTCACTCAACTTTGTTGCCTATTTGTTGCCCAATCGGCTGAAAGCCTTGATACACAAGGGTACTATACTTTTTGTATCGGAAAATAGCCATAGATTAACGATGCTTTTTAAAATATCAGCTGGTGTGTACTTTAATAAAGTAAAGCCGTTAATAACCTTTGTGTCTTTAAATATATACTACAAGAATGACTTTTCATGACAATGATTATAAAATAGCTCTTTTTATAAGCAAGCGGTCAGTAGCAGACGACCTGTATTCTTGTGATGAGCTCCGGTTTTGGATGTGGCATCTACAATAGCCAGGTTGGAAGGAGACACTCACAATAATGCATTCATAAAATGTTTGAGGGGAATGATTTAAAGTTCTCTCAAAACATATTTTTAAAAGACAGGAAGAACGTTTAATTTTCGCCAGCCCACCCTTTTAAAAAAATTAAAAACCCATATGCGCATACGAAAGATCTTGTCATTGGCTTTTGTATTAACAGCTGCCCAGGCTATTGCACAGACAGCAAATTATGCTACTATTAACCAACCTGCCACAGAAGCAGATGTTGTTAAAACGGCGGCCAGTATTGTTCCCACGGCACGGCAGCTCCGCTGGCAGCAGTTAGAGTTAACGGCATTTTTCCATTTTGGCGTTAACACATTCACCGGTAAAGAATGGGGTGATGGAAAAGAAGATCCAAAAATTTTTAACCCAGCTCAACTCGACGCAGAACAATGGATAAAAACAGTAAAGGATGCTGGCTTTAAACAGGTAATCATCACCGCAAAGCATCACGATGGGTTTTGCTTATGGCCCAGTAAGTACACAGAACATTCGGTAAAAAATAGTCCCTGGAAAAACGGGAAGGGCGATGTGGTAAAAGAAGTGTCTGCCGCCTGCCGGAAATATGGTGTTGGTTTTGGCGTTTACCTCTCTCCGTGGGACAGAAATTCCCCTCTATACGGAACGGATGCCTATAATGATTATTTCAGCAACCAGTTAACCGAATTACTTACACAATACGGAAAAGTAGATGAAGTATGGTTTGACGGGGCCAATGGGGAAGGACCAAACGGAAAAAAACAACAATATGATTTTGAACGGTGGTATGCCCTGATACGCAGGCTGCAGCCGGATGCAGTGATTGCCGTAATGGGACCTGACGTAAGATGGGTGGGTACGGAAAGCGGCAAAGGTCGCGAACAGGAATGGAGTGTGCTGCCGGCAGATAGCAATATGATGAAAAAAATTGCAGACGGTTCACAAAAAGATATTGCGTTTATGCCGGCGGGGGATAAGATGAGTGAAGATCTGGGAAGCCGTGAAAAGATACGCAATGCCAAAGGATTGGTTTGGTACCCTGCAGAAACAGATGTTTCCATCAGGCCGGGTTGGTTTTATCATGCCGCCGAAGATGATAAAGTAAAATCACCACAAGCGTTACTGGATATTTATTTTAGTTCGGTAGGCTATAATAGCGTACTGCTGCTCAACATACCTCCTAATAAGGAAGGCCTGCTTTCGCAGAGCGACATTAATAGCTTAAAAGGGTTCCGTCAATTATTAAATGAAATTTTTTGTAAAAACCTGGCAAGGGGCGCAAAAGTTACGTCCTCGAACGGCAGCCACACAAAGGCCTTACTGGATAAGAATGATGCAACGGCTTTTACAACAAGGTCAGGCGATACTGCTACTATTGAGTTTGAACTGGCATCTGCAAAAACATTTAATGTGCTGCAACTGCAGGAAAATATCAGGCTTGGCCAGCGGGTAGAAAAGTTTGTGTTTGAATACCTGGATCGGGGCGTTTGGAAGAAACTGGCAGAAGGTTCGACCATTGGTTACAAGCGGTTATTAAAATTTAATACGGTTACTGCAAAAAAAGTTCGGTTGCGGGTGTTATCGTCACGTTTAAATCCACACCTGGCAACATTTGGATTATACTTTAGAGGGAAGAAATGACCATGAAAAAAACAACTCTTTTTCTTTTAATAATTTTTACATCTCTTATTTCAAGTGCGCAGGTAAAAGAGGCCGTTCCCAAACAGCAATCTGCTAACCCTGCTCCGTTTGTTATTCCCGCCCTGCGTGAGTGGAAAGGCGGAACAGGGACATTTATTTTAAAAACCAGGACATCGCTGGTAGTAGATCCAAAATATGCCGCTACTTTAACGCCAATAGCCAACACTTTTTTGAGTGATCTTAAAACGCTTACCGGTAAAAGCACATTCACGGTGCGAAAAGGTGCTCCGAAGAGTGGAGATATTTTTTTTACGCTCAACTCCGGTGATGCTGACCTTGGTAAAGAAGGTTATACGCTAACAATCAAAAAAAGTATCACCATTGATGCCAATGAACCGCTTGGTGCCTTCTGGGCTACCCGTAGCCTTTTACAAATACTGGAGCAGGACAAGTATCATCAAAAAATTCCGGCCGGTATAGCAAAGGACTTTCCGCAGTTTGAAGTGCGTGGCTTTGTGCTTGATTGCGGCCGCAAATTCTTCAGCATGGAATTTTTGCGGAATTATGTAAAGTTCATGTCGTATTACAAGATGAACGATTTTCAGATCCATTTGAACGATAACGGGTTCAAAGAGTTTTTTAATGACAACTGGGACAGCACTTATTCTGCTTTCAGACTGGAAAACCATACTTACCCGGAGTTAACAGCCAAAGACGGCAGCTATTCCAAAAAAGAATTTATTGAACTGCAAAAACTGGCGGCTCAATATGGCGTAAATATTATCCCCGAAATAGATGTGCCGGCCCATTCTCTTGCATTGACCAAAGCTATCCCGGCTATCGGTAGTAACAAGTATGGCAGAGATCATCTTGATTTGAATAACCCCCTTACTTACGAAGTGATCGACAATGTGTTCAGGGAATATTTGAAAGGCCCTAACCCGGTTTTTACCGGAGCAGTGGTAGGTATCGGCACGGATGAATATGCTAAAGAAGAATCGGAAAAGTTCAGGGCGTTTACCGATCACTATATCAGCTTTGTGCAAAGCTTTGGCAAGAAAGTGCGTTTATGGGGTTCCTTAACACATGCAAAAGGAACCACGCCTGTTAAAGTAGATAATGTAATGATGAATTTGTGGTCTAAAGATTACTCCGACCCCACAGAAATGATGAAGTTGGGCTATGATTGCATTAGTACTCCCGATGGCTGGATATACATTGTGCCCGCCGCCGGTTACTATTACGATTACCTCGATACAAAAAATTTATACCATAACTGGACACCGGCTGTAAACGTGGGGAAGCAAATATTTGCAGAAAACAACCCGCAGATCAGGGGCGGCTCTTTTTGTGTATGGAACGACCACGTAGGTAATGGCATTACCGAAAAAGATGTGCACCACCGGGTGTTTCCAGCCATGCAAACCCTTTCGCAAAAAATGTGGGGTGGCTCCGATACCGCTATGAGTTATGAAGCGTTTGTTGAACACAGCAAAGCAATAGGCGAAGGGCCGGGCTTGAATATGCTGGGAAAAATAAAAGGAAAAGATTCGCTGGTGCTGCATTATAATAACGCACTGCAATTTAAAGGCGGAAAAACTCTTATTCAAACGCCGTATAAAGGAATCGGTTATGGTTATACAGTGTCATTTTCTATAAAGCCTGATAGAAACAATGGGAACAATGCTGTTCTGTTCTCTTCTCCAGATGCGGTGGTGAAATTGAAACAACAGGCAACAGGTAAGCTGGGTTTTTCAAGAGAGCATTACCACTACAATTTTAATTATGCAGTACCTGCTGAAAAATGGACACATATCGTTATTACCGGTGATAACAAAGGCACATCCTTGTATGTAAACGGTGTTTTAACGGAAAAGCTGGAAGGCAACAGGAACGTTTTTGCCAATGGTAAATCAATTGCCAAAGTGCAAACGCTGTTTTTCCCATTACAGTTCATCGGCGATAAAGCCAACGCCTTTAATGGTTTATTGAAAAATATAAAAGTATTCAACTGTATTTTGCCTGCTGATAAAATCAGTGCCTTGGCAAAAGAGATGTGAAAACGACACGGGTAAAACAACAAAAAGCCGGAGCCCCATGCGGTCAGTAAACAGATTTTCCACCAGGCAAGGCTGATTATTATGCCGCGAAGGATGATAAAGTAAAATTGCCGCAAGAGTGGACTGGCATTTACTTCTGCCGTCCATAAGACTGTGCTTGTTACTGCGAGGAATAATGATAAGGCCATTGTATCAAAAATGAACTAAGTGAACCGGATCTTTGCTATTAAACCTGTATACATGAAGTCTAAACAATTGGCGCAATTGCTTTTTCCATTTTTATTGATTGGTTTCAATAACGTTTTTGCGCAAACAAGCCAATGGGGTAATGCTACGCACAAAACGCCTGTTATGGGCTGGTCCAGCTGGAATCATTTTCATGTTGGTATTAATGAGGACATTATCAAAGCGCAGGCCGATGCCATGGTATCGTCAGGCATGAAGGCTGTAGGTTACCAGTTTATCAATATTGATGACGGGTATTTTGGCGGAAGAGATGCGAAAGGAAAGTTATTGTATCATACCAAACGGTTCCCCCACGGCATGAAGGCTTTGTCCGATTATATTCATGGCAAAGGATTAAAGGCAGGAATTTACAGCGACGCAGGCATTAATACCTGCGGCTCTTACTGGGACAAGGACACCATTAGTGCAGGGGCAGGACTTTTTGGGCATGAACAGGAAGACCTGGACATTTTACTAAGGGAATGGAACTACGATTTTATTAAAGTGGATTGGTGTGGAGGACAGTGGCTTGGCCTGGATGAGGAAGAAACCTATACAAGAATTGGAAGATTGATCCGGCAAATTCGTCCTGGTGCGATCTATAACGTATGTCGCTGGCAATTTCCCGGCAAATGGGTAACAACGGTTGGCGATTCGTGGCGTATCTCCGGCGACATCAGCAACAGGTTTGAGTCCATTTTAAAGATCATCGATCTCAATGCAGACCTGTGGCCGTATGCAGGTCCGGGTCATGTAAATGATATGGATATGCTGCAGGTGGGCAGGGGCATGAGTTATGAGGAAGATAAAACGCATTTCTCCATGTGGTGTATGATGGCATCGCCCCTACTTGCCGGCAACGACCTTACCAAAATGTCAGAGCCAACCATTGCCATTCTTACCAATAAAGAAATGATCGCTGTGGACCAGGACCCACTGGTGTACCAGGCAAGAAGGCTAAAAGATCCGGGTGAACAGGAAGTGTGGGCAAGACCGCTCATTTCCACCATGAGCGGCCAGGTAGTTGTGGCCCTGCTCAACCGTTCAGAAAAAGAAGCCGGTATGGCATTCAACCTGAAAGATGTGGGCATCAATGCAGATAAAGGATATAGCATGAGAGATCTCTGGAGTAAAAAAAATTACGCATTATCAAATGCACAGCAGGTTTTCATGACGGTGCCGCCGCATGGAGTAGTGGTGCTGAAAATAACAGGAGCCATGCTTCCGTTCAATGTG
>JBQCHB010000488.1:0-14813 GCA_051955075.1 Flavisolibacter sp. | reverse complement strand
GCAACTGGTGGTTTCAAAAACTAAAAATGCATGAATTGGGGAAATTGGTTGTTGAACAGAAAGAAAACCCCAACCTATATTGTGCTTAAATTAATAACTACTCACCGAAGACGTGTTTAAATTTTTCCTCTCACATTCAATGCATCTCTTAAGCCGTTACCTAACAAATTGAAAGCAAGTACCAAAATCATAATGGCAAAGCCTGGAGCCAGTGCCAGCATCGGATTTTGTGTGATGATAAAATTGTAATTCTCTTTGATCATAAGTCCCCAACTGGGTTGTGGTGGTTGCACGCCAACGCCTAAAAAACTTAACCCTGCTTCAATTACTATAGCCGATGCGAAATTGGAAGCGGCAATAACAAGAATCGGCCCGAGAATATTTGGCAAAATATGCCGTACAATAATTCTGAAATTAGAAAAACCCAACACTTTTCCGGCTTCTACATATTGAAGTTCTTTAGCGGCCATTACCTGTCCGCGAACAAGCCTTGCTACATTCACCCACATGGTTAATCCTACTGCAATAAAAACCTGCCAAAAACCTTTGCCTAATAGTAAAGTGATGGCGAAAACCAGTAGTAGTGTAGGAATGCTCCAAATAATATTGATCAACCACATAATGGCTTCATCGATCGTTCCTTTAAAATACCCTGCGATGGCGCCGAGACTAATACCAACTAAAAGTGAAATAATAACCGTGATCAATCCAACACTTAAACTTACTCTTGTGCCAATGATTAAGCGGCTTAAAATGTCACGGCCATATTTATCAGTGCCGAGATAAAATTTTTTTGTGATAACAGGGTCGATGGCGGCTTGCGATTTATGAAATGCCATTCGCTCACTTAGGCCGTCATCAATAAATTTTTCTACAATAATGCTATCGCCAATTTTTTTCCATGACGTTATGGGTATATGATCGTATGCATCTTGTTTTCCGGAAATTAATCTTGTAAAAAAGCCGGTTGACGTTTCTCTTTCTTTTTTCAACAATAAAAAAGATTGTTGGTAGCCTGGCTTTTCTCCGCCAATTTCTAAAATAATCCGGTTGGCAAATGGAGACGGATCGGGTGCGAGAAAATAACCAAACAAAGCAACAATAATGGCAATGATGATCATAACAAGTCCGGCCATAGCACCTTTATTTTTTTTCAAACGGCGCCACGATGCCTGCCAAAATGATTGCGAAGGAGAATTCATGCGAGGAAGATAAAATTTATTTGGTTCTTCTGCCCTTCCATTCATATTTACCAAATTGGCTAAGAAAGCCAACAACTACGGTATAAAAAATATGAAGCGGTTGGAAGAAGAAAAAGTATTTCAATAGTTTTCGTTCTCCATAAAAATTTACAACGGAAGCAATAAACGGCCATTCCATGCAGGTTTTCAGAATGAGAAAACCAATAACGTAAAGCCAATATATGCTATTGAGAAACGAGGCAGCTAATAAAACAAAAAAAAGGCAGTTCAGTAAGTAAATAAAAACCAGAACTGCAATAATTCTTTTATCATCAAAAATTAAAGTTTTGCTGGCCCATCTTCTTCGCTGCATAAAGAAATCTTTCCAGCTTGGCATTGGTGCGGTTGTTACGATAGCTTCTTTGCTTTTTAGGTAAAAAACTTTTTCCGGATCCTGTTTCCATATTTTATACATTAAAAGCATATCGTCTCCGGAAGCAATTTTGTCAATGCCGTCAAAACCATCAACATCAACAAAAGCTTGTTTTTTATAAGCCAGGTTAGCGCCATTGCACATGGTATGAAAGTTGGCGGCAACGCTTGCTGCCGTAATGCCCTGCAGCGTTAAAAAATCTATGGCCTGAAATATTTGTAACACAGTTTTGTTGTATGAAAACTTTACCGGTGCAGCAATGAAGGCTGCTTTTTTTTCTGCGTAAAAATTATTGATCGTTTGAAGCCAGTTTGTTGGGAGAACGCAATCTGCATCTGTTGTAACGATCAATTCTCCTTTTGCCATTTTTATTGCTGCCTCAATTGATTTTTTTTTCGACGAGGCATTTGCCAGCATATTGGGCTGCATTAATAAAAGGTTAGGTACATCAAAGCCGTTTACAACAGCCGCAGTATTGTCGGTTGAAAAATCATCTGCAACAATAATTTCAAAAGAGCTTTGAGGGTAAGATTGGCCCTTTAGAGAATTTAGGAGATTACCAATATTCTTTTCTTCATTTCGTGCAGGAACAACTACGGAGATAAAACTTTGCGCTGCATTTTCAGTTGCTTCAAAACCTGGAAGCGATTGCCAGCTTTTTTTGTAAAACAAAAGAAGACAGCCATACAGCAAAAGAAAAGTTACAGAGATCCAAAACAGTATCATCAAAGCAAATCTAAACCGCAGGATTTATAATTCTGTTTCATTTTGAACTTAAAAACAAAGACACTGTTCATTCAATACTAGCCAGCTTTTATTTGGAGAATCAAAAAACGATCACTACATTTACTTAGTTGCATAAACAACTATATGTCAAACAACCATTTTAAAAAAGGAGAACTTTATAGCTTCATTACAGGCAAAGCTTCTACCGCCATTGCCAGGAGGTTGCAAAAGAAGTTTAATGCATCAGGCATTAACCTTACCATCGAACAATGGAGTGTTCTATACCATTTATGGAAGCAGGACGGCGCCAGCCAGCAAGAGCTTTGCAATGCTACTTTTCGTGATAAGCCAAGCATTACACGCCTGGTCGATAATCTTGAAAAATTAAATCTTGTCAAAAGAGTATCGCATGACAAGGACAGGCGCATCAATAAAATTTTTCTTACTAAAACAGCACAAAAATTACAGGAAGAAACCATGCAGTTGGCAGAAGAAACATTGAACGAAGCTTTAAGCGGCGTACCTGCTAATCAGGTAGAAATGTGCAAAGAAGTATTGCAAAAAGTGTATGATAATTTGAACAGCTGATGTTTTAATATAACTACAATAAAACCTTAAACTTTAAATATGGAAACAGTAATAAATAAAGCATTAAAAGGTGGCGAATGGCTGGTGAAAGAAAGCGACACCGCTTCCACTTTTATTCCTGAAGATTTTTCTGAAGAGCAAAAGATGATACGCGACATGTGCAATCAATTCCTTGATACGGAAATTATGCCCATATTAGAAAGGATTGACAGCATGGAGCCCGGCCTTATGCGTTCGCTGGTGCAAAAAGCCGGTGAGCAAGGGCTATTAGCTACTGCTTTCCCCGAAGAATATGGCGGCCTTGGAAAGGACTTTGTTACGTCTACCATTATTAACGAATATCTCGGCGCAGGCCACTCATTTTCCGTAGCTATTTCAGCACATACCGGCATTGGCACCCTGCCTATTTTGTATTTTGGCACAGACGAGCAAAAACAGAAATACATTCCCAAATTAATTAGCGGTGAATGGACCGGCGCTTATGGACTGACAGAGCCTAATAGCGGCAGTGATGCGCTGGGCGCCAAAACAACGGCACGTCTTAGCGATGACGGTAAATTTTATTTTTTAAATGGACAGAAATGCTGGATCACCAATGGCGGTTTTGCCGATGTGTATACGGTGTTTGCTAAAGTAGACGGAGACAAGTTCACAGCCTTTATTGTAGAAAGAGGTTTTGAAGGTTTTACACAGGGACCCGAAGAACATAAAATGGGTATTAAGGGTTCATCTACGGTTCAATTATATTTCCAGGATTGCAAAGTGCCGGCAGAAAATGTATTGGGCGAAATTGGCAAGGGCCACAAAATAGCTTTCAACATTTTAAATATCGGCCGCTTAAAATTATGTGCAGCAGCTTTGGGCGGTGCAAAAAGAGCCATTACTACTTCTGTTGAATATGCTATTACAAGAGAGCAGTTTAAAACTGCCATTGCCAATTTCGGTGCTATTAAACATAAGCTGGCAGAAATGGCAATAAGAACATTTGCAAGCGAAAGTGCTTTGTACCGCACTGCAAAACTGATTGATGATAAAGAAAAAGAATTACACGAAAGCGGCAAGCCTTTTAATGAAGCCTTGTTAGGTGCTGCAGAAGAATATGCTATTGAATGTGCCATTTTAAAAGTACATGGCAGCGAAGTATTAGATTTTGTAGTTGACGAAGGTGTACAAATTCATGGCGGCAATGGCTTTAGTGCGGAATATAACATTTCAAGAGCCTACCGCGACAGCCGTATCAATCGCATTTACGAAGGAACCAACGAGATCAACCGCCTGTTGACTGTTGACATGACCTTGAAACGAGCCATGCAGGGCCGTTTGAATATTATGAGTGCAGCAATGAAAGTATCGCAGGAGCTGATGAGCATTCCTGATTTTTCTGATGAAGAAGAAACTCAATTTGTCCAACAGAAAAAGCTGGTGAATAATTTCAAAAAAACAATTTTATTAACCGCGGGTGCTGCTGCCCAAAAGTTAATGATGCAATTAGAAAAGGAACAAGAAATTCTAATGTGCATTGCTGATATGGCTATTGACACTTATGTTGCCGAAAGCTTGTTGCTGCGGGTAATGAAGTTAGCTGCCGAAGGCAATACGAATACGATTTACAGCGATATTTTGAATTGTTATTTATATGATGCGGCAGACCGTATTCATAAAAGCGGCAAAGATGCCATCAACAATTTTGCCGAAGGCGATGAGCAGCGAATGATCTTAATGGGTTTGAAACGTTTTACAAAAGCGCAGCCTTTCAATAGTAAAGAAGCCAGAAGAAGAATTGCCGATTATTTGATTAGTAACAGACGATATGATTTATGATTTGAGTTTTTAGTTTGGCAAGTTGATAAGAAAAACTATTTTAAAATTATTAACCTTATCAACTTGCCAATCACCCAATTGTTTCAACGAATATTTACCCGTTTCCAAAAAACACTGCCAGTTCGCGGCGTGTATTCCTTACTTCCTGCAGCTCTTTCATTCTTTTCCTGATCATGTGCAGGCCAATGGTCATTATTACAGAAGAAATTAAAACCGTAATAAAGTACAGTAAAAATACATCCCCAACAGCCTTGGTTCTTTGTATGTAGTAGAAATAATAGATAAGTGCATAGGAGCCATAAGCAAATAAAATAGCAGCTAGCATCAATGTTCTGCCTACATTCTTCCCAAATTCAACCGTTATTTTAATGTGCCGCAAAAAAAGATAAAAACTGTAAACAATAATGATCGGCAATCCTGCACCCATTACATAAACTATGGCCCTGGCTTGTAATCCATAAATACAGGCAATTACAATTTCGTACACAATAAATGCACCTGTAATAATGTGAACGGTTCGCTGCTTTTGCTTAATAGGGCAAAAAAACAGTAAGGCCGTAAGCGTTAAAGGAATGTCGAGATAATTGTTAACAACACCAAAGCTCTTTTCAAATGCAGCAGAAGTCGGTATAAATCCCTGCGACATTAAATTATATAAAGCAGTTAAGGCATAAGAAACAAGCATAGCCGCCAGGCTGCGATGCTTGTATAGCCGATAATAAATAATGGCTGCAGCCGGTAAAAGCAGTGATGTGGTAGCGGCAACACCAATAATGGTATTCCAGTTCATAGGGTTGGATTTTAGGATTTTACTTGAGCCTGCAACTTTACAGGCTTCTATAACATTATTTCTAACGGCTAATTTATACGGCTATTTTAAAAAAACATAACATTAAAATAAAATGGAGTACTACCACTGAAAGTAGTTGGTAGAACTACTTAAAGACGCCGAGTAGTTTTTGTGGGATGAAATAATATTTTCAGCAAAAAGCCTTTTTAAGTCCTACATAACAGTGCCTTTAAGTCAAATAAAGTGTGATTGATATTCTCTTGTGAGGCTTTCGTAATTTCTAATGAATAAAAAACTCGGCGTAGAACCAAACAACCACGGAAGCAAACAGAATAGAATCAAAGCGATCTAAAAATCCACCATGGCCGGGCATGATGGCGCCGCTGTCTTTCACGCCGGCCAATCGTTTAAGCTTGCTCTCAAACAAATCGCCAATAGTGCCAACAATCGCAGCCAGTCCCGACATAATTGCTGCGTCAACAACAGCCAACCGTTTTGTAAAAAAAGCCAGCAGACTAATAACAACAATGGTAAGTATTACGCCGCCAATAGTTCCTTCCCACGTTTTTTTGGGTGATATTTTCGACAGTGGCGTTTTACCAATAATGGAACCTACAAGATAGGCCATGGTATCGTTGATCCACACCGAAAAAACAATGAGCAACGGAACGGTCATTGATAGTTGATAAGAAGCTTCGTTCCATCTTGTACGCAAATCAATAAGCAAAGCAAGCGGAAGCGATATGTATAACAACCCAAAAAGAGAATAGAAAATGTTTTTTAAGAAAATGTGTTTCGATTCCAGGAACATGATCAGCGGCAATAAGATCATGAAAGCTATGCCGAGCCAAAGTCCCGCTTGCGTAAGCATAACAGAACCCAAAGCCAGTGCATCGTTTGTAAAAAATAAAAGAATGCAAAAGCCGGCGATCATGATCCCATATCTGTGCGCCGGAATAATTTTTTGATATTCCGGATTAAAACGGCCTACCAGTTTTTGATATTCTATCCAGGCGCCAAAATGTACTACGCAAAATAGAATAAAGAACGACCAGCGGTTATATAGCAGGCCGCCCATCATTACAATTACAAATACAACAGCCGTAAGAGCCCGGGTTTTAAATGTTTGCCAGTTGAATGCCATGAAATTAAAAACACGAATTAAAGCGAATTACACGAATTACTCTCTAATATTTTGAAACGATTTAAGATTGTATGTTTCTAATTCGTGATTAAAAAATGCGTGTAATATTTAAAAGCTAAATTCATCATGCGGCGGTTTATCATCTTTATACACCGCAGCATAATTTGTTTTTGATCTTTTGATCATTTGCCACACCACCAAAAAAGTTAGAACTGCACTAACCAAAGCCATAATGCTTAACTGCGCAGGATCCACAATAGTAGCATTGGGGTCTTTGATCATATCGGGTTTTACATAAGCAATTACAATGATCAACCCATCATAAATAAAATGTGCAATAATAGCCGTCCACAAGCTGCCGCTGTACCAATACAAAGCGCCTAACAATACGCCAAGAAAAAGCCTTGGCAGAAAACCATAAAATTGTAGGTGAAAACCTGAAAAAAGTGCGGCGGTTAAAATGATGCCTGCCCATGGGCTTTTAGTAAGCTTAATAAATAAACGTTGTAATACTCCGCGAAAGAAAAGTTCTTCACCTATGCCAGCAAACACAGAAATAAAAACTAGATTCAAAAACAGTTCTTTAGGTGTGTGTTTGTTCAGCATAAACTGAATTTGCTTGGCAGCTTCTTCTTCCATATTCTTCATCCACTTTTGCGCTTCGCCGCCTATGATCATTTTTTGATTTAAGATGCCTGTGTATTCGACAAAAGGAATGGAAACCAAAAGGGCAGCAATGCCTAATATCCAATAAAGAGAATGGTGGGGTTGCTTTAATCCTAAATATTGCGCCGGTTTTGAATCGGAAAAATAACCAAACAACAAACTGGGAATAACAAACAGGCCCAGGAACTGGATCAGCAACATTCCTCTTATATAAAGGATCATGTTTGGATTAGTGCTGTCCCATTTATCAATATCCTGCAATTGCAAAATGCTGATGCCTGTTATATTTGAAAGAATGGCCACGCCTATAAGACTAAAAACGATAAAAACACCAAAAGCCATTCCCATGAACAGCAATAATTGTATCCATACCGGCCGTGATTTAAGATATGTTTGCATAACTCCTCTCTTTCAAATTGTAAATTTGTGCCGCATTTTTACGGCACTGCAAGATAAGCCGTGAATCATCAATACAAATTCCATTGGTAAAAATTGACAACATATCACTCCCCGCTTTTCCATTGCTGCTGGCGCCTATGGAAGACGTAAGCGATCCGCCTTTCAGGGCTGTGTGCAAGGACAATGGCGCCGACCTGATGTACACCGAATTTATTAGCAGCGAGGGCCTGATAAGAGATGCTATCAAAAGCAGGCAAAAGCTAGACATCTTTGACAGCGAACGTCCCGTGGGCATTCAAATTTTTGGCGGCGATGAAGAAGCCATGGCGCTTAGTGCTAAAATTGTTGATGCGGTAAATCCGGATTTACTGGATATCAACTTTGGTTGCCCGGTAAAAAAAGTAGTTACCAAAGGTGCCGGCGCTGCTGTACTGAAAGATATTGATTTGATGGTGCGATTAACAAAAGCCATCGTTAATTCCACATCATTACCGGTTACCGTTAAAACAAGATTAGGCTGGGATGATAATTCCATTAATATTGAAGAAGTAGCGGAACGCCTGCAGGATGTTGGTATTAAGGCTTTGGCCATTCATGGCAGAACCAGATGCCAGTTGTATAAGGGAACGGCAGACTGGACGCATATTGCACGGGTAAAGGAAAATCCCCGCATTCACATTCCCATTTTCGGTAACGGCGATATTGATTCGCCGGAAAAAGCTTTGCACTTCAAAAATAAATACGGCGTTGACGGTATCATGATCGGCCGTGCTGCCATTGGTTATCCGTGGATCTTTAATGAGATCAAACATTTTTTTAAAACCGGCGAACACCTGGCGCCGCCAACCATTCAGCAAAGAGTGGAAGTGATTCAAAAACATCTGCACCGTTCTGTTGAATGGAAAGGCATGAAAGCTGGTATCAATGAAATGCGCCGCCACTATACCAATTATTTACGTGGGTTGCCCAATATCAAAGAGTTTCGGTTAAAGTTGGTTACTATTTCGGAAGTGGCAGAAATTGATGCAGTGTTGCATGAAATTGTGAAACAGTATGATGGCTATGAATTTGCGCCGCGAAAAATTGATATGGATGCCATGGCGCATAGTTGCGAATAAATCACAGCTTTTAATCAGGCCGGATGGAGTGATCACGTTTGGCCTTCACCAATTCGATTAATGAAACAATAGCCCAGGTTAAATTTCAATAACAGCAACATAAAATGAAGATCAGTATTAAAAGAGTGTATGAGCCACCAGCCAAAGAAGATGGCAAACGCATATTGGTGGATAGGTTATGGCCACGCGGATTAACCAAAGAAAAAGCAGCTATAGACCTCTGGCTGAAAGACATTGCCCCCAGTACAGAACTGCGCAAGTGGTTTGCACATGACCCCGGCAAATGGCAGGAATTTCAAAAACGTTATCGTAAAGAATTAAAAGAAAATAAGGAGGCCGTTTCCATTGTAAAGCAAGAGGCAAAGAATAAAACAGTAACCCTGGTCTATGGGGCAAAAGATGAGGTGCACAATGATGCTGTGGTGCTTAAAGAATTTTTATCAAAAGAATAGAGCAGGTTGCAACGCCGCATTGATTGCAAAAATCATTTGGCTACAAACTTGAACTCTTTGGTGCAGGATTTGCGTGCCATGCAATGATGAAAAAAATTTTTCTTACCGCTTTGTTTTACTTCCTTGTTTGCAGTGCTTTTACACAAACCTTGCAATATGCTTATCCCGTTCATTTTCTTACACTCAACATTGAACAGCAATCCGTAAAAATGGCTTACATGGATGTAAATCCATCCAATGCCAACGGCAAGACGGTTGTTCTGCTGCACGGTAAAAATTTCAATGGCTATTACTGGAAAGATGTCATTGCATTTTTAGCCGCAGCAGGTTATCGTGTAGTGATACCCGACCAGGTGGGTTGGGGGCAGTCCGATAAACCCAACATTCACTATAGCTTTCACCTGCTGGCCGCTAATACCAAAAAACTATTGGACACATTGGGCATACAAAAAATTGATTTGGTGGGTCATTCTATGGGCGGCATGTTGGCCACAAGGTTTACACTGATGTATCCGGCGAACGTAGAAAAACTTATTTACGAGAATCCTATTGGCCTGGAAGACTATAAAACATTTGTGCCTTATCATTCAACCGATGTGCAATATGCCAACGAGTTAAAGGCCACTTTTGAATCATTAAAAAAATACCAGCAGAGCTACTATCCCCACTGGAAACCAGGATACGATCAATACGTTACAGCGCAGTTCGAAGCTTTGCAAATGCCGGGTTTTGAACAAGCCACATGGGCCAGTGCACTCACTTATCAAATGATATACGAACAACCGGTAGTATACGAGTTTAAGAATATTAAATCTCCTACACTCATCATCATCGGCCAGGCCGATAGAACGATTGTAGGAAAAAATCTGCTCTCAAAAGAAGAACAGGCGCAACACGGACAATATCCGCTATTAGGTAAAATGCTCCACCGGCAGATCATCAATTCGAAATTGGTAGAACTCGAAGGTGTAGGCCATATTCCACACATACAGGTGCCCCGCGTTTTTCAAAAAACGCTGCTGCAGTTTCTTCAAAAAAATTGACAATGCGCAATTGGCCCGGCTTTAATTGATTCAACCATTTCAAAGCCAGCAAGATGTTTTATACAATAGGAAATTAAATGAGTACTTACATTAAATGAAGACCTCGCTTTTGTGCCATAACCCGCCGTTGATGCAATTGTAATTATTCCTGCCGCTTGCTTCTGGCGCAATGTTTGAAACAGGCAGGGTGTACAATATCACTATTGTTAACTCAAAATAGCAAATTATGAAATTGAAACTCATGAGCCTGGTAGCAGCAACAGCATTTATTTTTTCATGCGGCACTACATATACCAGCACCACTTCCAATGCGGCCTATAGCCTGCCCCAAAATATCAGAACCAGCTTTACAGCCATGTATCCCGATGCCACCAATGTAACCTATGCACACTACGATGCTGCCGCGGCACCCATTGACTGGGAACTGAACGGTTGGCCCGTATTAGACACTACAGCGGGTGTGGTAAGCTTCGACATGGGCAACCGCAAATACACCACCTGGTACGATGCCAACGGTGCATGGGTAGGTACTTCCTCCGTTATTAATTACACCATGCTGCCACCGGCAGTAAGCAATTTATTGCAAACAAAATACGACGGATCGAGCATCGAAGCCGTACAAAAAGAGACATGGAAGGATCAAACAGCTTACGAATTGAAACTAAAAAATACAGATAACAGCACCACAAAACTACTGGTAGATCCCAGTGGAAACATCATCAAAGAAAAAACAGCAACGATGTAACCTGTTTTCAAATAGAACGATAAAGCCCATGAAAATCGTGGGCTTTATCGTTTCACCAACGATCATTAAAACCAACATCTATCATCATCTGCCATCTAACATCTATCATCTGTCATCTAACATCCGGCATCCTACCACTCCATAAACTCCCACGCACTTACATAACCATCATGCGCCTGCGCATAGGCAATGAAATCAGCATAAAATTTTGATTGCGAAAGTGTGGCGCTGTCGCCAATCACCACCAGTTTTTTTCTGGCCCGTGTCATGGCCACATTCATGCGGCGCACATCGGCAAGAAAACCAATGGCACTATCGGCATTGCTGCGGGTCACGCTGATATAAACAAGATCTCTTTCCTGCCCCTGGAAACTGTCAATGGTATTGACGGTAATGGCATTCATCACATCCTGCAAACCATCAGCCGTTAACACCATCTCCTTCAGCAGTTCCACCTGGTGCCGGTAAGGCGAAATAACGCCGATATTTGGAAATGCATCAGCAGGGTATAGGGTTCGCAAACCGTCTGTAAAATGCACCAAATGTTTTAATAGAAACTGGGCTTCTTCAGCATTGCTGATGCGGGTGCCTTCCCATTTTTCTTCAAAGCCGCAGCCCGCAGTATCAATAAAAACCAAAGGCCGGTCGCCCGGAAAAAGTAAATGCTTCGCCACGGCAGCAGCGGCCTTCAATTGTCCTGCATAAAATTCCTCCGACGAAAAACCCATGATGGTTTCGTGCATACGGTACTGCTCCTCCAGCAATACCACGGCCTCAGGGTGCAACGCCACGCACTTCTCCAGCAACGTACGGTTCAGTCCGCCTTGGGCAGCTTCATTGGATTTGATGGTCGGCGGCAGCTGGCAGTGATCGCCTGCCATTACCAGCTTTTGCGCCTTCAACACGGGTATCCAGCAGGCCGGCTCTAAGGCCTGTCCCGCTTCATCAATAACCACCGTATGATATTGTAAATGCCGGATAGTATAATGGTTGGCGCCAACAAGTGTAGCCGTGATTACCTGGGCCTTCGATACCACGTCTTCAACAATGTATTGCTCTGTTTTTTCTATCTCCCTGCTAATAGTGCGGGCCTCGGCAAAAAGCGCCTTGCGTTGTTCCCTTTCCGCAGGTCCAAAACTGCGCTTGTATTTATGTGCCATATCGCGGTATTCAGACGCCTGCTTTTTCAGCCGTTTAATTTCTTTGCTGCTGTTGTGGCTGGCGACCTTGTGGTCAAGCGTCAATGCCAGCTGTCTTTCGTTTACCCTCGCCGGGTTGCCTGCCCTTACCACGTTCAACCCCTCGTCGGAAAGCTTTTCACTCAGCAGGTCAACCGCTGCATTGCTGGGCGCCGTTACCAGCACCTGGCGGCCTTCCCTTGCCACAATGGCCTTAATGGCCTGCACCAGCGTAGTGGTTTTGCCCGTGCCGGGAGGGCCATGCACAATGGCCAGTTCATTAGCCGTAACTATTTTTTCAACAGCCGCTTGTTGTGAAGCATTAAGTTTTGTAAACGATGGTGAAAAGCTTGCAGGCTGGAAGCCCGCCGCCTCTTTTCCTGTCAGTATCCGCGTCAGGCGGCCCTCTGTTCTTTTTTCAGCCACCACCGGCGCAAGCCTCAGCGCAGCTTCCATTTCGGCATAGCTGTTCTCGTCAAAAACAGCATCGATCCCAAGTTTTCCCTTCCTGGCCCATTCCGGCAATTCGTCAGTACGCAGGCTAAGCTTCAGCCGGTTGCCGCTGATGTACGAAATGGTGCCCTCAACCCTGTCGGCCTGCGCATCGTAATTGGAAAACAAAGCCGCCGACATGCCAAAGCGAAGCTGGTGCACAATGTCCTGGTGCGTGGTGCGTTCCACTTCCACCGTCAGGTAATCGCCCCGCCCCAGCTCCGTGTCCTTGATGGCAACAGGGTACCAGCTCATGCCATTCTCCCGGCGCTCCTGTACCGACAGGGTTGCTGTTAACTGCCTGTACGACCGCCGGTCTTCTTCTTTTTCTATATGCAGCAGCGCCTCCAGCTGCTTGAAATAATCCATCCGGCAAATATATAAACCCCTGCACACCGCTAAAGACACTGCCCTTGCCCAACTGTTAAGTAAGCGTGTAAAAAAGCATAATAAAACGCTGGCGCCGCTCCTGTACAGCAAATAAGCCTATCTTCACCCAATACGTTTAAGCACCACACCTGGGTAAAGGCCGACACCTGTTAAGTTTCACCCACCTTAACTTCCTCGCTCCTGTTCGCCTTGCCAACGGCCATCCTGCAAAAACAAACGAATATTTTTTTATGGAACAATTTAATAAGCAGATCAAAGTAGGTACACAAAACAAGCGTTTCCAGTTCATCAGGATCAATAACATGGACGGCGTCAAATTTTTCATTACCACCACCGACGAAAAGCAAAACCCCCTGTCCTTTAGCATGAAAAAAAACAAAACAGGAGAATGGAGCCTTCTTCCCGGTTCTGTACGCTGGTTGTACGATATTAAAACTGAGCTTGCAGATGCCATCATCGAAGCGCAGCCTGCATAAATTTTAAAAACACGATAATGAACGACTTCAAAAAATCAATAGAAAACACAGAATTTAATTTCAAGTTTATACAGGAAGGCACAGACGCAGTTTTCCTTGTCAATGCCGACAACCAAAACTTTAGAATGATAACCGATGAAGAAGGCACATGGGGCATCTGGCAACAGGTACCCGCCTGGATCAAAGACCTTGAAGAGCAGTTAGGCAATGCTATAGAAGAACAATGGCCTTAAATTCTTTTACAAAAACTGCAACAATTTTTCCTTGCTTTTTGGCATAAAATAAAAGGTGGCCTTGCAGCCACCTTTTATGATTTAACGAACAGTTCTGCTTTTAATCCGGCTGTTTGATCAGTTTTAATTGCTTCCGGCTCTCACCCTGTATCATTTCCACAATGTACATACCAGGCCTGTAGCTGGCGCCAACCTGTATGGTTTGGTTAGCACTCAGGTTATTGAACGCCTGCACCACCCTGCCGCTCATATCCATGATCCTTACCTGCACCTTATCCTGCTTGTTGCTGCTGGTCATTTGCAGCGTAAACTGGGCATTGCTGGGGTTAGGATAAGCACGGAGGTTGAATTCAATTGATGCATCCGTTTCGCTTGGTACCGCTATACCGGTGGACAATTTGGTTGCCGTCAGCTTGGTATTGGTACTCGTCCGAACTTGAACATTTCCCCCTGCCAAAGATTGCAATACAAATCCTGGGGCTGATGTATTTGAATAATAAACTACCCCGTTTTTATCCCGTATAACAATTGAAATTTGATCTGGAATAGTGGCTGATGAAGAACCCGGTTCTCCATTATCTACAATTTGCACAACAGCTGTATTGTTACCCCAGGAATTTACAACAATGTCGTTTTGTATTTCCTGGATAACAACAGATTTAAAGTACATAGTAGCCTTGTATGGTTTTGTCTTTGTATCAACTGTTAACGATGAAGGGCTATTGCTCTTTATGTGATAAAGCTTTCCTCCCCTTCTTATTTGAGTATTAAAATTCCCTTGCAGATTTGTCATCTTGTTATTGTACTTCACATTAAATCCGAAATTGTTCTTTCTACCATTATCCGCCCCGGAACTGCCAGTATTTACCGGGATGATATAGCCACCACCAGTAACAAAATCACTTGTTGGATAGGAGACATTAATGTTAGCCTCATCA
>JBQCHB010000487.1:0-7548 GCA_051955075.1 Flavisolibacter sp. | reverse complement strand
ATGCAAGTGTTTTTTTATGGAGATGAAGACGGAAGAATGAATTACCGAGGCTTTATTCCGCAGTTTTCAAACGGCAACTGGAAAAAAATAGAAGATAATAAATACTGGATCGCCTTTGCCTCTACCAAAGGCAAACCTATTGCCATTTATGCCAATAAGCCGTTGCCGGAAGAAACCGGTGAGTTGGACAAAGCGCAGGAAAGCCTGAACGCTTTTTTGGCGGGTAAAGGCATTGAGCCGACTGTGGTAGTACATCGTGGCCACAGTTATTATGCGCCTTACACCATTGAGCAAATACAGCCAGCCGCTAAAATTGTTTTCCTGGGTTCCTGTGGTGGTTACCATTTGATCCATGATGTATTGCAACATGCGCCGGATGCACATATTATTGCTTCAAAGCAAATTGGTAAACAGGTGATTAATCAGCCGTTCATGGATTTGCTGAACGAAAAGTTGCGTACCGGTTCTAATATTGACTGGATGCCTTTCTGGACCGAGTTCAGGGAAAAATCAGGAAATGTTGATGGCTTTGACGATTATATTCCGCCCTATAAAAATTTAGGAGCCATATTTATAAAAGCCTATAAAATAGCCATGGGCGAAGAAGGAGACGAGGAATAGGAAAGATGGCCAGTGAGGAGTTGTAAGTAGCAATTAGGTAAACTGCAATTATTCTTTGGAATTATTAATTACTGATTATCAATTATTGAGCAACAGTTGCGAACCGGCTCAATATAATTGACCATAGTAGTCAATAACTAAGCAGCCTATCGTAAAAAAGATTGCAACTAAGGAAATCCTACTCGCCATTTACCACTCGCTACTTACCGATTTACGATTTTTGAATTTTAACTTTAACTGTTGTTTTGAGTACTGCAAAAAAAACTTTCGATACAGCCCTTTTAAAAAGGGTTTTGCAATTTACAAGGCCATATAGAAAAATATTTATCTGGTCAATTGTGCTGGCTGTTGTGCTGGCAGCCTTTACGCCTGTCCGTCCTTATTTAATTCAATACACAGTTGATAAGTTTATAGCCGGTAAAAACTACGATTGGGTCATTTACATTACCATTATTCAAATTGCTTTTTTGCTTGTAGAAACGGGCTTGCGTTTTTACTTTTCTTACATTACTGCATGGATGGGGCAAGCCGTAGTGAAAGACATAAGGATAAAGGTTTTTAAAAAAGTAATTCACCTCAATCTGCGACAATTCGACCGTACGCCTATAGGAACATTAACCACAAGAACCGTAGATGATATTGAACGCATCAACGATATTTTTTCTGACGGCTTAATTCCTATCATCGCCGATCTGCTTTCTATTCTATGTGTATTGGGCATCATGTTCTGGACCGACTGGCAATTGACCTTAGTATGTCTTATTCCTTTTCCAATCATCATTATTGCCACTTATTATTTTAAAGAAAGCGTCAACAAGTCGTTTCACCGGGTGCGTAATGCGGTTTCCAGCCTCAATGCTTTTGTACAGGAACACATTACCGGTATGTATATTGTACAGGCCTTTGCAGCAGAAAGGAGAGAAGCTGATAAATTTAAAGCCATTAATAAAGAACACCGGGACGCTAACATCAAAGCCATTTTTGCTTACTCTGTTTTCTTTCCTATAATGGAGATCGTGCTGGCATTATCAATAGGCCTTGTCGTGTGGTGGGTTTCAAAAGAGATTTTAGATACCCAGTCACCGCAGCCAGGAAAGATCATTGCTTTCATTCAATACCTGAATCTAATTTTCCGCCCGCTTCGTGTAATTGCTGATAAGTTCAACGTACTGCAAATGGGCATGATTGCCAGTGAAAGAGTTTTTAAAGTACTGGACAACGATGATGTGATGAAACAGGAAGGCCGCTATGCACCGCCTGTGATTAACGGGAAGGTGGAATTTGATCATGTGTATTTTGGCTACGACGAAAAACATCCTGTGCTGAAGGACATTTCATTCATGGTGCAGCCGGGACAAACTGTTGCCATTGTAGGGCATACTGGCAGTGGAAAGACGACTATCATCAGTTTGTTAAACAGGTTGTATGAAGTGAACAGGGGCCACATAAAGATTGATGACGTGGCGGTTGAAGATTATCAATTGGATGCACTGCGGAAAGGCATTGGCGTAGTGTTGCAGGATGTGTTTTTATTTTCCGGTTCGGTAATGGATAATATCACTTTGCTCAATCCGGGCATTTCAAAAGAAAAAGTAGTGGAGGCTGCTAAACTGATAGGCATGCACGACTTTATTTTACAATTACCGGGCGGTTACGATTTTAACGTAATGGAAAGAGGGGCTACGCTTTCTGTAGGACAGCGGCAATTGCTTTCTTTTATCAGGGCATTGTTATACAATCCTTCTGTTTTAATATTGGACGAAGCCACTTCCTCGGTAGATACAGAAAGCGAGCAGATGATCGAAAAAGCCATTAACACTTTAATTGTCGGAAGAACTTCTATTGTAATAGCGCATCGCCTTTCTACTATACAGAGGGCCGATCAAATTATTGTACTTGATAAGGGTGAAATTAAAGAAGCAGGTACACATGCCGAGCTGTTGGCAAAGGGTGGATTTTATGCTAAATTGCATCAAATGCAGTTCGAAAAAAATGCAGTGGCCGTATAAAATGAGTTATAAAGAAACTAATATCAATTCTAAAGTTGAAGAAAGAGGCCCGCGGGTTTATACTTCTCAGGAAGATCAGGAAAAAGTCCGGCTAATGGAAGCCATGAACAGGACAGATGAAGAAAAATTTCTTTTTCTAATGCATTTAATGAAACTCCAGCAAAGTTTTAAGCAAGGTATTATTGAGCATAAAAGATAAAGCATGGATCTTTTTGATACGGCGTTTATTGGTTTATGGCAATCTTTAAATAAATGCGGTGTCCGCTATATTTTAGTTGGAGGTTTTGCCACAAATTTTCACGGCTTCCAACGTTATACCGGCGATGTAGATTTATACATTGATGATACAAGAGAAAACAGGAAAAGATTTCGCCAGGCTTATGCAGAATATGGAATGGGTGATTATGAGTCTATTGAGACAATGCAATTTGTTCCCGGTTGGATAGATTTTCCTCTGCGTAATGGTATAAGACTCGATATTCAAACTTCTTTAAAAGGAGTAAGCGAATCTTTTGACGAATGCTTGCAAATGGCGCCAACATTTACAATTAATGATGTTGAGGTGCATTTTCTTCATATTAATCATTTGCTTGCTAATAAAAAAGCCGTTGGCAGGCCGAAGGATCAAATGGATGCAACTGAATTAGAAAAAATCAAAAAGATAAACGAAGTCAGGAAAAACACCGACTTTTAATTGTTCTGCCTTGCACTACGATCCTTGTTAAAATTTAATTGTAGATTAGGTAAAAATTTACCAACAGGTTATGCGCTACGCTATTCTTGCCCTTAGTGGAATCCTGTTCTTTTTTTCTGCCTGCCAAAAAGAAAAAAGTCTTGAGTTAGGCAATCCCGCACAAGGTTCTTTACAAGACGATACAGGCGACTGCCTTCCGAAGAACATAAATGGTAATTATATAGCAAGCCAGGCTTTAACTGACAGCAATTATATTGAGGTTACGCTCAATATTGATGAACCGGGCTATTTTTCCATTTTTACCGACACGGTAAACGGCTATTCTTTTAAAGCACAGGGCCATTTTAGCGATACCGGTATTAACGTAGTGCGGCTCAGGGGCACGGGCACCCCCGCTGCTGAGGGCAACGATGCCTTTACGGTTTTTTTTGATAGCAGTTTCTGTTCTATAATAGTGAACGTTTTGCCGGCAGGCACTACACCGCCGCCCGCTTCATCGGGTGTTTATTTCCCTTTAACAGCCAATAGCTGGTGGAGCTACGACGATGGCGCCGGATCGGACACAATAAAGACAGTTGTAAATGGAACAGGAGCTTTTATTGGTAATACGTATCAAAGACTTATAACAAGCGATGATTTTGGTCCTCTTGACACATCGTTTTACCGAAAAGACAATACAACCGGCTTTTATTACCAGTATCAGGACACTACAGGTCTTGGAGTAATCGGTATTACCGCCGCTCAGCCGGGGTTTGACGTTCTGTTTTTAAAAGATGTACTTACGACAGGAGAGGTTTTCAACTCGGATCACCAGGCTACTTTGCAAACGCAGCCAATTACAATCCGGTTTAAAAGTACTGTTATGGATGCCAATGCTTCGATAACGGTTAATGGTAAAAGCTTTACCAATGTTTATAAAATTGAACTAAGTATACAGGCAGGCCAAGGGGGAAATTTTCAAGATATAAGCCTGATGCCCCTTACCTATTATTATGCTAAAGACATAGGGCTCATCAAAATCACTGATGGCACAGACTCGCAGGACATCAGGTATTGGAATATCAATTAATCCTAAAAAAATGATAAGAGTGGTAATAAAGCCGTTCTTTCTTTTTTAGGGGCTTTATTCCTTGCTGTTTTTAGCTTTTCAACCTTATCTTTGCGCCAAATTTCGGGTAGTTATGCGCATTGAACGTGTCAAATGCTTACTGGTAGCGGCTTTCAGCGTTTTAGCCCTTACTTTTTCTCAACCTTCAGCGGCACAGGAACACCATGGCGTTCCGGGCGAAGCTGAACATGTGGAAAAGATGGATGCTGCCAAGGTGATTATGGAGCATATCATGGATAACCATGAATATCATTTCGCAGAGATCAATGGTCATGCCATCAGTATTCCTTTGCCTGTTATCTTATATTCTCCTCAACGTGGTCTTGACGTATTCATGTCGTCTCATTTGGAACATGGCCATGCCATTTACAAAGGCTATAAACTGGAGGAAGGCTCAATCGTACCGGTAACAGCAAACGGAACCGTTGATGAAAGCGTAAAAGTTTACGACCTGTCGCTTACCCGCAACGTGGTACAAATGTTTTTAGCGGCTATTCTTTTGGCCGTGCTGCTGCTCAACGTGGCAAAGGTGTACCGCAATAACGGCAACAAAGCGCCTACAGGTTTTCAAAATGCCATCGAATCCGTTATTGTTTTTATCAGGGATGAAGTAGGTAAGCCCAACCTGGGACGCAAGTATCATAAATACATGCCTTACCTGCTTACTATATTTTTCTTTATTTTGATCAATACGCTGGTGGGGTTCATTCCGGGTTCGGCTAACGTAACCGGTAATATTGCTTTTACTATGGTGCTGGCGGCCATTTCTATGGTGGTGATTTTGCTGAGCACCAATGGTCACTTTTGGTTGCACATCTTCTGGCCTCCGGGCGTGCCTCTTTTTGTAAAGATTATCCTGATCCCCGTGGAGTTTGCCGGTATATTTATTAAGCCTATGGCCTTAATGATCCGTCTTTTTGCCAACATGGTGGCCGGTCACATTGTTATCATCTGTTTCATTTCGCTGATCTTTATTTTCGGCGCTATGAACACAGTAGCGGGTGTAGGTTTTTCTCCTGTATCATTAGCTTTTGCCATTTTCATTTACCTGATCGAGCTGTTGGTGGCCTTTATCCAGGCTTTCATCTTTACCAACCTTACCGCAGTGTTCATCGGACAGGCTTTTGAAACAGGTCATACTCCCGATCATCCACATGATCCGCATCCTACTCATAATGGAGCAGAAAAAGAATTTGCCTTATAATTTTTTTTATCATAAACAAAAACAAATAGTATGTCTTTAATGAACACTTTGTTGGAAATCGGACCAGCCTCTTTGTCTCACTTAGGTGGTGCAATCGGCGCCGGTTTAGCAGCTATCGGTGCCGGTATCGGTATCGGTCAAATTGGCCGTGGCGCAGTAGAATCTATTGCCCGCCAGCCAGAAGCAGCTAACGACATCCGTGCAAACATGATCCTGACTGCTGCCTTCGTTGAGGGTGTTGCCCTTTTCGCAGTTATCGCAGGTATCCTGGCTGTATTGAAATAATACAGCAGCACAAAAACATTACTGCATCCAAAGCACAGGGCGGCGGGTGCGGTAATTCCTAAATTCTGGTTCAGAATTCAGATATTAAAATTTAGAATTAACGATATGCAACTTTTATTACCTGGTATTGGGTTAATTTTTTGGACACTAATAGCCTTTCTTGTATTTTTTCTGATCCTGAAAAAATTTGCCTGGAAGCCTATTCTTTCTTCTTTAAATCAAAGAGAGAAAACGATTGCCGATTCTTTGGAATCTGCCGAAAAGGTGAAAAAAGAAATGGCGCAGTTGAAAAGCGAGAATGAAGACCTGATGGCAAAGGCCCGCGAAGAAAGAGGCGCCATGCTGAAAGAAGCAAGAGAAACAAAAGACCGCATCATTAACGAAGCGAAAGAACAAGCGAAGGTTGAGGCCAACAAAATCATTGTTGATGCGCAACAGCAGATCAATGCGCAAAAAATGGCCGCACTTACCGAAGTAAAAAACCAGGTAGGTAAACTGGTGGTTGAGGTAACAGAAAAAGTATTGCGCAAGGAGCTCAGTGCACCCGGCGCACAGGAAGCACACATTAAAGACCTGGTAAACGAAGTAAATTTAAGTTAAGACCAGAGGCACAAGAAACAAGGTGCAAGTCTCAAACTTGTAGCTTGCCTCTTAAACCTTGAAACTTTTAATCAAATGCCCAATCCACGTTTAGCATCAAGATACGCTAAGTCACTACTTGACCTTGCTGTTGAAAAAGGACAGTTGGAACAAGCCAATAGTGACATGCTTTATCTTCAGCAACTGACAAAGAGCAGCCGTGAGTTTTTAAATATATTACGCAGCCCCATTATTTCTGCCGATAAAAAGCAAAGCATTATTGATGCAGTGACTGCCGGCAAAATTGGTGAGCTGACTACTGCTTTTACAAAATTGCTGGTGAACAAAGGCCGTGAAGGTGAGTTGCCAGAGATCGCTGCTGCATTTGTTCAACAGTACAAGAATAAAAAAGGAATTCATACGGTGAAACTTACTACGGCTACAGCCGTAACCGACGACGTAAAGAACAGCATTGTAGCGCAGGTGAAAAAGACAAGTGATATGCAAAACATTGAACTGGAAACAATCATTGATCCTTCTATCATTGGAGGTTTTGTTTTACAGGCTGGCGATAAATTGGTAGACGCAAGTATTGCTTACGATCTCAAGGAAATATCCAAAAATTTTGAAAGCAACGACTTTATTTATAAAGTGAGATAAGAGTAAAATCTTATTGGCGAAACCCGGGCAGTCAATTGTCCGGGTTTTTGTTTGCATGAATATTAAAAGAGCCTTAATTTAACGGCCTGAATCCAACTCCATGAAAAAACTGCTGCTTATCAGCATTAGCCTTATTCCTGTTCTGGCTTTCTCTCAAGAGTTTTTAATACAAAAAAAACGCTGCGCCACTTACGAGGTTTTGGAAAATTACCGTAAGAAAAACCCGGATATCGAAACCGACCTGCAATTTGAATCGTGGCTGAGTAAAACAAAGTCCTCAAAAAGATTGGGTACTGCACTTTCAACAGCTACACTGCCCGTTGTTTTTCATATTATTTACAATGGCGAAGCAGTCGGTTCGGGAGGCAACATCAGCCAGGCTGCTATT
>JBQCHB010000486.1:0-11943 GCA_051955075.1 Flavisolibacter sp. | reverse complement strand
GAAAACGTTACCGGAAACTTTAAATAGCTATTGTAACAGCTTTTCTTTCGGAAGAACTTTCAAAAGCGGCTTCAATAATGCGGATGACATTTAACGCATCGTGTGGTGAAACGGGCACCTGTTGCCCATCTCTTATAGCTTCATAAATGCCATTATAATATTCCATATAGTTTCCCTGGAAAGACGGAAGATATTCTTTGATGGCTTCACCATTTTTTTCTGTATGCAATAAGCCTCTTTCGCTTTCTGGCTCTGTACCCCAATCGCTGCCTCCTGGCTGCTTGCCTTCTAAAAGAGCTTGTTCCTGCACATCGGTTTTTTGCTTGATGAAGCTTCCTTTAACACCATGCAAAATATAGCCAGGCAAAGGTTCACGCACAAGATAACTGCATCTTAACCGTACCCGTTTATCTGTATAATAAAAAAGCAGTTCGAAATAATCATCAACTTTTGACAACGGACGCACAATTTGAATGTCGGCAAAAATTTCCTGGGGCATCCCAAACAATTGCAGTGCCTGATCAATTAAGTGCGAGCCCAGATCATACAAGGCGCCTGTACCCTTTCCGGGTGTTTCTTTATGCTGTTTAGGGCTTAATTCTTCTCTATACCTGTCGAAATGAAATTCTGCTTCAACAAGATCACCAAGCCATTTTTCTTCTACAATTTTTTTTATGGTTTTATAATCACTGTCGTAGCGGCGGTTTTGGTAAACCGACAATATTTTATTTTGCTTTTTTGCCAGCGCAATTAATGCCTCGCCTTCTGCTACCGTTACGGTAAAAGGTTTTTCCACTACTACATGCTTGCCAGCTTCCAATGCTTTTTTCGTGTAATCGTAATGCGTGTAGTTCGGTGTGTTAACGATTACCAATTCAATAGCCGGATCGCCAAGCAATTCTTCTAACGTACGGTAGGTTTTTACTCCGGAATAAATTTCCTGCGCCAGGTTTTTCGACCATTCCCAAACCGCATAAAAGGTGAACCCCTGACGTACATTAATGAAAGGTGCATGAAACAATTTCCCGCTCATGCCAAATGAAAGAATGGCTGTATTAATAGATTGCATAGCTGTAAAGTTAGAGAGAGACAATTATGTGCCCTCTGCAATGCTACTATTTATATTCTATGGAGCTTACCCCGAGCGTAGTCGAAGCATTGCACACTTTGCACTACGACAATGCTACAGGGTTTGTTGAGGTATGAGCAATGAAAAAGCAGCAATCAGAAGAGCACTTAAACAAAGAAGACTTCTCAGTGCTTCCCGGCAAATCCCGTAACGATCTTTGCGGTTGAAGAAAAACTGAATAGAGTTCAACTTAAAATGATTGTGATAACTATCGGCACAGGCTGTGAGGATAAGAACAAGGAAGGTAGCGAAACTATTATTTCACTGGCTCTACTCTGAACCAATCTATATCCGCATAGCCGGAATCGTTTGTCTGTGTTTCTCTTGTACAGAACAAACCAAGTTTTGCTCCTGTCCATTTTCCGGGTTCAGCTATAAACTGCTCTCCGGCTTCTATAAAATTTTTTCCATCAAGACTGTAACTAAAGCTGCACTGGGCTCCGCTGGTTATTTGCACTCTTAAATACACTGTTATCTCTTCTAATTTTATTAAAATCTTTTCTCTTTCTTTTGTTCCTTTATCTGCATTTTTACATACCGAAAAAACAATGTAATTGCCTTCCCTGGTTTTTTTACAGGCAATATTGGCATAGCTTAAACCCATGACAGCCAGGCCCGCTTTTTCACCTTCCAGTTTTGGATTAGGAGTAAAGGTCATTTTTGTTGTGACCATAAATTCTTCGGCTGGAAATTTTTGTGAAAGCACATTCGGAGCATCCCACAAATTTTTTGTACTATCCTTTAGCACAGAGTACAAACGCAATATGCCTTTCGATGGATTTAGAAAATACCACGCCGCTTGTGGATTAGCCATCCATTGCCATTGCAAACCAAGGGTAGTACCGTTACATTCATCGCTTTCAACAGGGGCGTGCATTGGATAACTTTTACCCACAGCCGGTTTTTTATAATTCGATACAGGCTCTCCTTTCCCGTCGCCATTTTTATCTACGCCAATCACCGGCCAGTTATTAATCCATTTCATAGGTTGCAAATGAACAACACGTCCATAGGCACCTTTATCCTGGAAATGCAAAAACCAGTTTTCACCAGTTTGCGTTGTAACCCATGCGCCCTGATGCGGGCCGTTTATACTTGTAGATCCCTGATCCATCACTATTTTTCGTTCGTAGGGGCCATAAATGTTTTTTGAACGCAGCGCTAATTGCCATCCGGTTGAAACGCCGCCTGCCGGTGCAAAAATGTAATAGTAGCCGTTACGTTTATAAAACTTAGGGCCTTCAATGGTGGGATCTGATTCATGCCCGTCGTAAACCAGTACGCCATTACCTAACACTTTTGTTCCTTGTTTGTTTAATTTTTTTACAGCAATTACACTTTTTATTCCGGCGCGACTACCAGCAAAAGCATGAACGAGGTAAACATTTTCGTCGTCATCCCACAACGGACAAGGATCTATCAAGCCTTTGCCTTTCTCCACTAACACAGGTTGGCTCCATGGGCCGGCAGCATTCTTTGCTTTAATAAGGTAAATGCCAAAATCAGGATCAGGATAATAAATATAAAATTCACCGTGATGATAACGTATGGAAGGCGCCCAAACGCCTTCGCCATGACGGGGAATCGAAAAATGCTTGCCGGGAACTAATTTATCTAAAGCATAGCCAATCAGTTGCCAGTTCACTAAATCTTTTGATTGTAAAACAGGCAGGCCCGGTGCGTTTTCGAATGAAGAAGCCACCATGTAAAAATTATCACCTACTCTTATTGCATCGGGATCGGAGTAATCAGTGTGAAGAATAGGATTTCTATACGTACCATCACCTTTGTCTGCCTGCCAAACTTTCGAAACATAATCGTGTTGGGCAATAGAACAAAACGATATTAAAAGAAAACAAAAAAAAGCAATTGATTTTTGTGGCATGCCTGCAGGATTTATTTTTTTGCGGGATCCCAGCTACCCAAAATATTATTAAGGTTGTATTTCTTCACTTCCTCATCCGTTAATTGTTTCGACCACTTCACCCGTGCTGCACTATTGGCGCCAGGGCCGCTGCTGTTGTATTCAGCATATCTTGCTGTGGCTTCATTGGCAGGGTTTTTCCAGTTGCTCCAGCCTTCAGGAACAATATGTTTGCCGAGCCAGCAATTTATATAAGTAACGGATGCAGTTGGGCTCCATGGCCTGCCTAGGGAAACTTTGTTAATATTGCTGTCGGCAGTTAGCCTGCAATTAAAAAAGACAAATCCAAAAGGAATAATAGAGTTGGTGGACGCAGCGGTAACGTGAGAATTTTTTTTGCTATGGATGTGACAATTTTTAAAAACAGCCGTAGCGGCTCCAAAAATAAAATCAGTAGTGCCTTCGATATAGCAATCTTCAAAATAATTTTTTACACCTGAACCACTTAAAAAAAGCACATCCTGGTTACCAATCATTTTGCAATTGTTGAACGACGCCCTGTTGCCTTCAACGCGTAAAGCAACGGCTTGTCCGGCGGTAAAACCTGCATCGTTTTGAAAGGTCAAGTTCTCTGCATGGAAATCATTGCCATACACAAAAAAAGACGCCGATGTCCATGTGTTGACTGTGTCGCCATTAGGCAGTCTTGTTCCTGCGTGGTTATTGAACGTAAGAATTGTATTGTCCCTATCCTCTCCTATTAAAGAAATAAAGCTTTTTGTTGCATCTATAATAACCACCTCTTTATAAATACCTTTCTTAACTTTTATTGTGACAGGTTTGTCGTTTCCTTCCCGCACTGCATTCAATGCTTCCTGAACGGTTGTGTAGTCGCCGCTTCCATCTTGCGCAACGACTATTTTCTTTTGTGCAAAGGCAACAACATTTGCCATCAATAGTGCGCCGATAAGCAAAATATTTTTCATAATCTAATGGAATTATTTTTTTACCGGCAGCGGAGGCCGGATATGATTTTTCAAATCCAGGCCGAGGTTTTTAATTTCCGACAAAACAATTTCTGCCATTTTTCTTGCACCCAGTTCGTTGAAATGTGTGTTGTCATTTCTGCCTTCAGGATAATTGGGGTGTTCATTTTTATCCAATTGCATAAAAAGCCATTTGGAATTTTCTTTACCAAATTGCTGCAGCAACACTTTACTTTTTCTGTCAAGATCGATCAGGGGAACATTATATTCCTTAGCAACTTCGCATACAAGAGGTGCGTATATTTCATGTGACTCCAAAACAGTTCCTGCAGCATCGAAACGCCTCCTGGCAACAGGTGTTAACAGTATAGGGATAGCTTTTTTGTCCCTGGTTTCCGTAATAAATTTTATAAGGTTCTTTTTATAATCTTCAGGTGAAGTATAGCGGTCGGCTTTTTGTTTCGATTCATCGTTATGGCCAAACTGAATAAACACATAGTCTCCCGCCTGCAAAGCATTGGCCACGGGCTGCCATAAATTTTCCGAAATAAATGTACGTGTACTACGTCCATTCTTTGCCCGGTTATCTACTACTACAGATGAATCGAAAAAATAGGCAAACGGCATGCCCCAGCCGGTTTCAGGAAAAGCTTTTACTTCCTTATTTGCCATGGTAGAATCGCCGATAAGATAAACCGTTATCTTCTTTTTTTGAGGATAAACAAATGCCATTAATACGAGGATAGTTATGTAAGAAAATCTTTTCATCCAGTAATGAATTTATTTCAACAAACTGTTTATGTACATCTCAATGTTTGTATAAAAAATATGCAGGCTTGTTTTAGAAGCATCCGAAGCATCGTTTGGGTTAAGGCCGTTTTTATTTTCCCATTCATCTGGCATGCCATCGTTGTCAGAGTCTTTTGGTGGCGGCAATGATTTTAAACCAGGCCATGCATTCACGGTTTGCTCATAAGGCGTTCCATGCGGATAATTTCCCTGAACATCAATAAAGCCACCGGTTCTGTTTTTAACATCATTGATGATGCGCTCATCAAGTGTATCCCGGCGAAAGCTGGCGCCTGCGCTTTTTAAAACCAATTCGTAGGCCTCCTTTGCAGGTTGTGTGCTGACTTGTACTGAGGCGAAAGCAGGCTTGTCTGCCTTAACTTTATCCTTATCGGCATTCGTGCCTTTTTCAATATCCACACCCAACCAGTTGTTTTCGTTTATCTCGGAATTACCATCCACATAATTTCCACTTACATACCATTTTCCAAAGTCAATTGAGGGAGGTTTGCTCCATGGATTGGCAATTCTGTATTTTACTTTTTTGTTGGTAGAGGGGCCGTATTTGTAATAATTATTGACGATATTATAATTGCCGCCTTCGCCTGCATAAGCATTATTATGTCCCCAATTGTACATGACATTATTTACAAAATCGCAGTTTTCTTCCGGAATGTTTCTAATGCCGTCAAACCTCGGTGTTCTGCTATTGCAGTGGGCAAACAGATTATGATGAAAAGATGAATGCCGGCCGCCCCAAATAGCTCCGTAACCATGATGCTCATAGCCTGGATCACCTTTTTCGAAATGATAAGAATAATTAAGCGGCTCGGAAATCAAGTTCCACTGCAGTGTAGTGCTATCACCGCCATACACGCTGAAAACCTCATCGGTGCTCCAACTGCCGGTGCAATGGTCAATAATGATATTCTTTCTTCCCGTGCCACCGAACGCATCGTCGCTTCCGTTTTTGTCAACCATACCGCCTTTCTGATTTTTATCGCCCATTCTAAAACGCAGGTAACGGATAATGATATTATTCCCACTCAACTGAACTGAATTGTCAGCCAGGCAGATGCCATCGCCGGGAGCTGTTTGTCCGGCAATAGTTACATCGCCTTTGATGTTCAGCTTCGACTTTAAATGGATTGTTCCTGAAACAGCAAAGACAACGATACGCGGATAATTTTTTTGAACTGCTTTACGAAAGCTGCCTTCTCCGTCGTCATTTAGATTGGTAACGGTCACAACTGCCCCACCCCTGCCGCCAGATGTATATTTTCCAAAGCCTTCGGCGCTGGGAAATGCAATGGGTGTTGCATCGGTTACTGACAGATTTTTCTGGGAATTACAGCCTATGGTTGCGAGTATTAATGACACCAAAGCCAGTAGTCTTATCGTGTACTGCATAGCATATAGGATATTTAATGGTCGTTTGATCAACTTTCTGTTTTTGAGTATCAGATTTAAGGAGAATCTCAATTCCATATTTAAAAAATAAGTGCACCTGTTGAAAGGCGCACTTATCTATTTATTTGCCATAATAAAATGGATCAAAAATTATTGCGCCCAACGAGGATCTCCAACCGGACCATTATCTGTTCCTGCAGTTCTTAAAGAGGAACCTGCAGGTAATGTAAAGTCTGTTGTTGCTGCGGTCCACGAAATGTCAGTTGTTGTTGCTGCACCTGGTGGCCAATTGATAGGGTCTGCAGGAGAAGCTCCATTTGTGCAATTGTAGTAAAATACTTTTTCAAATGCAGGAAAGCCGCCAAACTTAACTGCATCGTTGCTGACATTTCCGCCAGTGATAGGAGTATTGGCAAAAATAGTGTTAGAGACGTTGAGGGTAATATCATTGGAAGAACCTTCCAGCACGGCTGCTTTACCACCATTGCCAAAGTCATTAAAAGTACACCTGTCAATAGATACTGTAGCCGACCATCCGCTGATAGCTGTTGCTGCACTTACAATAGTTCGCTGAAAAGTGCTGAAGGTGCTGTTCTTAATGACAACCGCTGTAAACTTCATTTTATCCATCATAGCAATCGCATAGTTGTTATTTAGATTTATTCCCACACCTACTGTATTGGTGATGGTTAAGGTGCCCATTGTGGCACTTGAAGGCCTGTTGGCACGCAGAATGGCATAGCCGTTCGTCAGGAAGGATATCCTACAGTTTTCAATGGTAATATCTCCAATGTCGGTAGCCGACGAGTTCACATCAATGATATATCCGCTTTGAGGGCCTGTTAAACCAAGACCGGAAAGTTTAATACCAGCACCTGTTCCTTTAAGAACAAAATCGGAATTTAAAATAGTAACCTCCGATGCATTGCCCGATACAGAAGCTATCGTAATGTTTTTGCTGTCAACCGAAAAACCGGAAGATGTTGCACCCAGGTCATAAGTACCATCGGCTAATCCAATGATGTCTCCATCAGCTGCATCGTTTACTGCGGTGGCCAGATCATCGCCGGCAGAAAGAATGACGGAATAAATACTATGTTCTTTCGTAGTAAAAGTGATGGTGCCTTTTTTAATGGCATTCTTATATATCTCGGCAGTGTAAGTTGTCAGTTCGGTTAGGCCGCCTACCTGCTTTTGTTCTGCTGCCACATCGGCTGCATCAAGCGGTACTTCAAACGCAGTTCTACCATTGGGTGTAATGACGATTTTGGTTACACCGGGACTGGTTCTCCATCTTAAAACAACACTCGTATCCTTCAACTCTGCATCCTGCACCTGAAAAAATATCTGTTCACCTGTAATTTTAAAACTGCTGCTTGTAACCCATCCCGATTCTTTTGTAGAGCCTGAAGCATTTGCTTTAACACGGGCAAAATAATCCTGACCTACTGCTAATATACTATCAGTAATAGTCGTCATCGAAGTATCAACAATAGTGGAGTATTCAATATTTTGAAATGTTGCATCCTTTGCCACTTCTACAGTATAGGTGGCATTTTTAACTGTTGTAAACAAAGATGGCAACCATTCCAAAACAGCCTGTGTTTCTCCTGCCGTAATATTTATATCTCCGGGTTTGAATTGCCGTGGCAAATTCACCTCCGAATTGTATTCATTTTTTTTACATGAAATGAAAACAAAAAGAAAAAGAGCTGCGATAAAAAGACGGTTATATTTAAAACTTTTCATCAATCAATAGTTTGGTTGAATAATTAGTATCCGTAATCCTGTGTTAACCTTGGGTTGGCATCAAGCGAAGCCTGTGGTATCGGAAACAACTCGCTGTGATTGGCTTTGAAGCCTATTGCATAATATGTCAATATTGTAGTGCCAATGCTGCTGCGCACCCAGTCAATTTTTGTATATCCTGCCGGTGCAGTGCTTCCAAAAGGATTCGGCTTGTAGTAAGAAGGATTGGCCCAGGTTAATTGCGGCGAATCATTTTTATAAAATTTATAATCGGGCAATTGATCGTAAGGTGCTTCTCTTGCCGACATGGCAGCTAAAGTTGTTTTTGTTTCTGATAATTTTTGGCCAAGCATATTCCACCTGATCAGATCATATTTGCGAATGCCCTCGCCGCCCAGCTCCAATGCTCTTTCTTTTACAATGGCATTAAAAAACCCGGCTTTATCAGATGGCGTAGCGCCAATTAAGCTGGCATCACCGCCAAATCCTCTTTTTCTTACCTGTTCAAATGCATCGATGGCTGCTGCTGTAGGGCCGTTGTTGATTTCATTTTCGGCTTCAGCGAACATTAATAATACATCTGAATAACGTATGATAGGCCAGTTAACACCAAAATACTGAGGGCCTGTTATAACACCGTCAGGTATCCAGTCTCTCCTGAATTTTCCATCCACCATAGTAGCCAGGTTTCTTCCTACACGAGATGTAACAGTGGCTCCGGTAGCGTTAATATTGTAAGGAACGCACATCACATCACGGCGCAAGTCCGTAGAATCAAACATGTAAAAATAGCTAGGCAAAACAGTTAGGGCAGAATTGCCATTATTATTAGAACGTGGTCCATTGTAATAGCCCAGTTTACTATCCCCCAAACCGCTGTTGCCACCGCCCATGGCCACTTCAAACAGCACCTCTCCATTGGGTTCAATTTGTTTTCCGGCTATATAATCTTTAAATACCGATTCGTAGCTTGGGTTCAAATGATGCTGGCCGCTTTGCATAATGGCTAAACATTCATCACGGGCTATTTTGTAATAATCCAGGTAATTGCTGCCTCTTTCCATTTGCCCGCTTCTTCTTAAAGAATATCCACCACGGTACAGAGCAATTCTTGCTCTTAATGCCCTGACGGCGCCCTGGGTGATTCGTTCATCTTTGGCTACTTCGGTTCTCCAGGGAACCAGTGTTTCTGCCGTTGCTAAATCGTCTAAAAGATGATTGTAAATGCTGTCGCGGTCTGTTTTTGTTTTAAACAGATCAGACTCTAAAGAAGAAGGCTGAAACTGCGCAGGAACATCGCCCCAGTTACGAACCAGTTCAAGATAAAACTGCGCTCTTAATGTCAGTGCTTCGCCATGCAACCTTTTCAACTGGCTTTGCTCCGAAGCAGTGCCATCGGTGTATTGCGCCATTCTTGGAATATTGTAAATACAGAGGTTGGCTCTTTCAATACCATCGTACAATTGATTAAAAGGCCCTGCTAATTGAGTATTGTTAGCAGTTAATGAATAATGGGCAATGTCCCTGCGTTCGTTATCAGGATATGGCGTACCGCCCTGCCCCATCATCAAGTCATCATCCAACGAATAATACATGCTGATGCGGATACCATAACCCTGGTCGCCGGTAAGCCTGTAGTAAGTACCAAGCACCGCCTTTTCTGCATTAACAGGCCCGTCAAAAACATAATCGGTACCGAAGGAAGAAATAGGTTCGACCTCCAGGTATTTTTTACAGGATGAAATGGTGAGTCCTGCTAGAAACAAGAAAGCAAAAAACAAATAAGGTCTTTTATAAAACAATCGTTGATTCATTTTGAACGACTTTAAAAAATTAAAATGACAAATTGATTCCGGCAACAAATGAACGGCTACGTGGATAGGCAGAGTAATCGACTCCTGGTGTTTCAGGTGTTCTTCTTCGTGTGCTTACCTCTGGGTCGTAACCAGAATAATTGGTAATGACAGCAAGATTATTTACTGTAAAATAAATGCGGGCTGTCTTTAATCTTACTGATTGTAACACTGATGCAGGCAGCGTATAGCCGAGTGAAATGTTGTTGATGCGAATGAAAGAACCATCTTCCACTGCCCATGAATGCAGGATAAACGAAGTGCTTGAAGTACTAGGCGTCCACAGCGTAGCATTTTGGTTTAGCTTCGCCAGTTCAGCAGGATCAGTAACCACCTGCCCCTGGTCATTTACATTTCTCCACCTGTTGTTCATTATAGCCAAGAGGTTGGCATTGCCTTGATAGCCGCTTGTAAATTCCAGTTTATTGGCATTGTAAACATCGTTACCAAACTGGTAGTTAATGAACACACTAAAATCAAAATTTTTATACCGGAACTGCTGGTTCAAACCGCCAAAAACTTTTGGCTGTGCAACACCAATGATGGTTTTATCCTTTTCGTTGATTACACTATCGCCATTTAGATCTCGAAACTTCACTAAACCGGGCACCGGTGCTGCAGATGTGTAGTTCTGATTACTTGCTACATTCGGCTTCAATGTATAACTGCCGTTACTATAATCAAAATCATTCAATGTATACATGCCATCGGTTACAAAGCCGTACATAGAGCCGATGTATTCTCCTTCTTTAACTATATAATCGGCAGGACTGTTTGAAAATCCCCAACCGGAGTTTCTGTAATAAAAGTCCTGGAAGGCGCCAAGGCTTTCCACTTTCACACGCCCAAAAGAAGCATTGAAATTGGCATCCCAACTAAAATCTTTTTTACCAATAATGCTGGCACCCAATTGCAGCTCAACGCCCTTGCTTACCGTGGAACCAACATTTTGCAATTGTGTGGTGTAGCCCGCAGAGGTAGGCACAGGCACATCTACCAATAAATCTTTTGTTGTGTTTTTATAAACATCAGCCGTAAAATTTATTCTATTATGCAAAAAGCTCAGGTCCAGACCTATGTTTCTTGAAATAGTCGTTTCCCATTTCAAATTTTCATTGGCCAGTGCTTCCGGCGCATAACCTGTAACCATTTGATCGTTCAGCCAATATTGTGTACCGGAATTATATTGCGTTAAATATAAAAAGTCATCAATGCGGTTATTACCGGCCTCGCCATAGCTCACCCGGAGTTTGGCATCACTGATCACAGATTTTAAAGGATCGAAGAATTTTTCGCTAGACACTCTCCAGGCTATAGAGCCCGATGGGAAATAACCCCATTTATTTACCTGCGCAAATTTGGAAGAGCCATCAGCTCTTACAGTGAACTGGGTAAGAAACCGCTGGTCATAGTCGTACATTAACCGGCTGAAAAAAGAAACCAAGTGATTTTCGTTTTGATAGGAAGGCAATTGTGAATTACTTATATAATTCGTTCCGAGATTCATATTTCCCAATGCTTTTTCCGGTGTAATGCCTATTGGAAAATCTCTTGCCAGCTGGTTTTGCCCAATTGTTTTTGTTTGATAGATTTCATGGCCTATTAAAAAAGATATCTTATTCTTTTGGTTAAAATCACCATTCAATTTTGAATTGGTGAACGTAAGCACATTGGAGTTATTCAGGGTAACACGGTTAGAATTGCCAATGCTTGCCAGGGGCATACCTGCGCCATTTAATCTTGAATTACCTGTGATGGTATCATCAAATGCAGTCTGGCGCTGGGCGTAGTTATCAACGCCAATCGTACTTTTGAAACTCAGGTAATTGGTAAACTTCAATTCTGCATAGCCACTTAAATTAATCAGGTTGCTGTAGTTTCTCCTGTACTCAGCTTCATTTAATAAAATAGGATTTACAAGAGCCAAGCTGTTGGAATTGGTTTGATCGGCATACGCTTCATCATAATCGAGCAGGTTTTGTCCCGGTAAAAGAAAAGGCCTGTATTTTACACTATGACGCAGGCGGTTGGTAGAAGAAGAACCTGCATTGGAAGTACCTGCGCCTTCAACCGTTGTATTATTATATCTTGTATTGAATCCTACTTTCAGCAGATTGCTAAAAACGTGATCAAACTTAAAGCTTACCAGTTTGCGATCAAAAT
>JBQCHB010000485.1:0-2887 GCA_051955075.1 Flavisolibacter sp. | reverse complement strand
CGCAGCCATATTGTTAGCCAGCGGCGATGCGGTAAAAAAGTATGATTTAAAGCCAATGGCTAAAATAATTTCTATGGCTGTTGCCGGTGTCGATCCGGCTGTTATGGGTATCGGCCCCGTGCCTGCCACCCAAAAGGCATTGAAACGGGCCAGCCTTTCCATTGTCAATATAGATTTGGTTGAATTGAACGAGGCCTTTGCTTCTCAGTCACTGGCTTGCATACACGATTTGGGAATAGACAGCAGCCGGGTAAACGTAAATGGCGGCGCTATTGCTTTGGGGCATCCTTTGGGTTGCAGTGGTGTACGGTTGTCAACAACTTTGGTGCATGAAATGAAAAGAAGGGGAAGCAAATATGGGCTGGCAACGATGTGTGTAGGCGTAGGTCAGGGCGCAAGTGTAATTTATGAGGTTTGTTAATGAGAATATCGGCTTAGTATAATTTTTGAAAGGATGATTATAATGAAAAGCGTAGTCATCCTTTTTTTATGCGCAACATTAAGCTCCTGCTTCCTGTTTTCTAAATACAGGAGAACTGATTTTACCTATAACGAAGGATCGCAGTCTTATACCATTCCTGTTGTTGTGCCCAAAGGTTTTGTAAAAGAAAGAACAGAAGTTGATAGTTCGGGCAATACCATATTGAGTTATGTTTATAAAAATAATGCGTTGTTTTATATTGCGCATTTAGAGGATACTGCTGCACAGGTGCAGCCTATTGCTGAAGACGAAAACCAGCCACGCATTAGCCTAATGACAGGAGCCCTGGTCTACAAGGGCCTTGACAGCTTCAATCTTTACTGGCGCGAAGTTCGAAGAAATGACTTACGGTTTGGCTATCGCTTTGTCCCAAAAGAGTGGGAGATAAGGTTTGACTCAGCTACTAATTATGGAATGGTACAGCGGCTGAAATGATATTATTTTTTATCAAAAAATTCCGGCAGCTTTTCAAACGCAACTGGTTGTTGTTCCCCGGTACGAATGTCTTTCACCACGCACTTCTTTTCCTGCAATTCCTTAGAACCGATAATAATTATAAAAGGGATATTTTTTTTCTCAGCATACTTGAACTGTTTGTCAAATTTTGCAGACTCGTGAAAAATTTCTGCAGCAATTCTTTTTTGCCTCAACTGTTGTAATAACTGGTAAGCCGTTTTACTTTCTGTTTCGCCCAAATTAAAAAACAGCGCTTTGGTGCCTTGCTCAACCGTTGCAGGAAATAATTGCAGTTCTTCCATTACATCGTAAATGCGGTCAACGCCAAATGAAATGCCTACACCTGGAATATCAGGAACGCCAAACAAACCTGTTAAGTCATCATACCTTCCGCCGCCACCAATAGAACCGATCTTAACTTCTGCTGGAGCTTTGGCTTCCAAAATGATGCCCGTGTAGTAGTTAAGTCCGCGGGCAAGAGTGAAATCAATTATTATGTTTGATGTTGCGTCTACTACAAATTCAATTTCCTTAATTCCCTGTTGGCCTGTTTCTGATTGCCCTAACAAATTTTTAATGGCGGCAAGCTTTTCTTCGTTGCTTCCAATAATATTTAAATACAGTTCAATGACGCGTATTTGATGTTCATTCAGCCCTCTTTGTGTTAATTCTTCCTTTACTTTATCAAGACCAATCTTATCTAATTTGTCAATGGCAATGGTAATATCCATCATCTTACCTGCGCCGCCACAAACTTCAGCCAAGGCCGTAAGAATTTTTCTTGAGTTAATTCTTAGTTCATAATTTTTAATGCCTAATTGATTAAAAACATCATTGTAAATATTTACAAATTCTACTTCATTAATCAGTGAATTGCTTCCAACCACATCTGCATCGCATTGATAAAACTCACGGTAGCGGCCTTTTTGCGGACGGTCGGCACGCCACACGGGTTGAATTTGGTAACGCTTAAAAGGAAAGCTTAACTGGCCGTGATTCATGGCTACATATCTGGCAAACGGAATGGTGAGGTCATACTTTAAGGCACGTTCTGTAATACCTTTTGTGCTTTTCCCCTGCAAAACTTTTTCAAACCCCTCTCTTGTTTGTTGCTCTTTGGCAGGATTATCTAAACCGTTATTTAAAATTTTAAAGATCAATTTATCTCCTTCCTCTCCATACTTGCCCATCAACGTATCAAGGTTCTCCATAGCCGGCGTTTCCAGTGGTTGAAAACCATATAGCTCAAATACATTGCGGATAGTAGAAAAAATAAAATTGCGCTTGCGAACAACATCTGCTCCAAAATCACGTGTTCCTTGTGGTATAGTTGGCTTTGTCATTATCAAATAATAGTTAGTAAAGAAAGCTGGTAAAGATATTAGCACATCAGCACATTGTTTCAATCGCTGATCTTCGCATTTTCATATTTAGAAACTATTTCATCGCATACGTTGCTGATCAATTCATATACTTCGTGATAACCGGGCTCAGTGCCATACCACGGATCGGGTACCGAAGCGTTTTTGCCGGGATGCAGTTCATTTAAAAAGAGATCAACTTTTTGAGGATCATATTTTTCTTTGGCAATGTGTTTTATGTCATCCAGCACATCTTTGGCCATAGCGTAAATTTTATCATAACGGTCGATGTCTTCTTTTACAAAACGCCTTGCTCTTTGATTGCAGATGTCAATGCCATTCAATTTGGCTACTTTTTGCGAAAGAGGATGCGGCGGCTCACCGATGTGATAACTATTGGTGCCTGCGCTGTCCACCGTCCAATTCAACCCTGCCTCATTGGCCTTGTGTTGTAAAATGCCCTCTGCCAGCGGGCTTCTGCAAATGTTTCCTAAACACACCATTAAAATTTTCATCACCCAAAATTTATGATGCGCAAAATTAAGGCATCGCAAAACAGCGGGCCTGTAAAGAATTTTTTAAAACGTTT
>JBQCHB010000484.1:0-9817 GCA_051955075.1 Flavisolibacter sp. | reverse complement strand
ACCGGACTACAGATATTACAGCCATTGCAGATCTCGGTATAAAAAAAATAAGATACCCGCTGCTTTGGGAAAAACATCAGCCTGCAAAAGAAACGGTTATAGATTGGACATGGGCGCAACAGCAAATATCACAATTACAGCAAAGAAATATTGATGTCATTGCAGGACTAGTGCACCATGGCAGCGGCCCATCTTTTACTAATTTATCCGACCCGGCATTTCCTTACCTGCTGGCCGACTATGCAAAAAAGGTTGCAGAACAGTTTCCTTCTATTCAGTATTACACACCTGTCAACGAGCCTTTGACCACAGCACGTTTCAGTGGTTTGTACGGGCTTTGGTATCCTCACCGGCATTCGGCAAAAAGCTTTATGCAAATGTTGCTGCACCAATTAAAAGGCATTGTGCTTTCTATGCAGGAAATAAGAAAGATCAATCCATCTGCGCAATTGGTGCAAACCGAAGATCTTGGAAAAACCTACAGCACACCCAAATTAAAATACCAGGCACGTTTTGAAAATGAAAGACGCTGGTTGACCTATGATATTTTGTGCGGCCGTTTTATCGAGAAACATGCACTTTGGAACTTCTTCAAGCCGCTTGTATCAAAAGAAGAATTATATTTTTTCATTGATAATCCTTGTGTGCCCGATGTATTCGGATTTAATCACTACCTCACGTCGGAACGATTTTTAGATGAACGCCTGCACCTGTATCCACAACACACGCATGGCGGTAACGGACGTCATCGCTATGCAGACGTAGAAGCGGTTCGTGTGGAATTAGATGAAGAAACAGGTATTGAAAGTTTATTAAGGGAAGCGTGGAATCGTTATCAACAACCCATGGCTGTAACCGAAGTGCATCTGCATTCACATCGTGAAGAGCAACTGCGCTGGTTTAAACAGGTATGGGAAGCATCGAACAAATTAAATGCAGAAGGCATCACTATCAAAGCGGTTACCACATGGGCCATGCTGGGCTCCTATGGATGGAACAGGTTGCTAACACAACGCGGTGGCGATTATGAACCTGGAGCTTTTGATCTGCGCAATGGACAATTACGCCCCACTGCGCTTGCCCGCTTTATTAAGGAATTAAATGAAACAGCGCAATGCCAACACCCGCTTTCCATTGACAAAGGCTGGTGGCAAAGAAGCTCACGCATTTTATACGGTCCTGTTATCAAGGAACTGCGCATCAACGCGGTGAATGATCGTGCACCTCTTTTAATTATTGGTAAAAATGGAACGCTGGGAAAAGCCTTTGCAAAAATTTGCAGTGAACGGTGTATTCACTTTCAATTGTTAAGCAGGCAGGATTGCGATATTAGTGATCTTAAGCAAATTGAGGCTGCCATAGAACATTGTAAACCCTGGGCAATTATCAATGCGGCAGGATATGTACGTGTAGATGACGCAGAAAAAAACAAGGAAGCCTGTTTCAGAGATAATGTTACAGGGCCGCACAACCTGGCTACTGCCTGCAATAAAGCGGGCATACAATTGATCACTTTTTCAAGCGATCTTGTTTTTGATGGTACGAAAGAAACACCTTATATTGAAAGTGATGCAACAAATCCATTAAATGTTTACGGACAAACAAAAGCAACAGCGGAAGCATTGGTTTTACAGGAAGCACCGGCATCACTCGTCATTCGAACCAGTGCATTTTTTAGCCCGTGGGATGAATATAATTTTGTACACCACGTACAAAAAAGCCTGCAGCGTTACGAGCCGGTTTCTGTAGCAGGAAACATCTTTATTTCGCCTACTTATGTGCCCGATCTTGTTAATGCCACGCTTGATCTTTTAATTGATAAGGAAACGGGCATCTGGCATTTGTCTAATGGCGGCGCTACTACCTGGGCAGCTCTTGCTTTTACTATTGCAGAAGGTTTCGATCTTGATAAATCCCTCATTCATGTTGTGAATGCGGATGAAATGAATTACGCTGCCAGGCGGCCTGTTTACAGCGTATTAGGCAGTGAACGTGGTCACTTGCTTCCTTCGCTTGCCAATGCATTGAACAGGTATATGCACGAAGAAAAAACGGAGAAAAGAGAAGTTGCCTGATAAACACATAAACCGTTTTAAATTATGCAGGTTGCCTATTGCAAGGAATGAAAAATTTGCGTATGTTATTGCTTGTTTTATTGGATTAATTCTCGGTGGTTTTTTACCCTGTTTTGCTCCTGCCTTTTACAATAACATCGAAGAATGGTCGAGGGATAGTCGAAGGATGGTCGGAAGATGATCGAAGAATGGTAGTCTTTGTCGTAAAGATTCCGTGTACCCTCCATCAAGTAAGAGAAGCGTATGTATGAAGAGTGCTTACTTCTCTGAAATAACCTATAGCAGTAAATCAGGACTTACACTTAGACGGTAAAATCCCTTACAACCTCATTGCATTCAAAAATATTTACTTAGTAGTTTCACGTGAACCTAATCAACCATCATTGCTTATGTACCATATTGACCAGCGTAAAAGCCGAAATAAAACCGAAGACAAACAGCTGCTAAAAGGTATTGTTGTTTTTTTTTGTTTTAGCTGCTTGTTTTATTGGTTTAATTCTCGGTGGTTTTTTCAGCTAATTTTCCCGTGCTTTTTCATAACATAAAAGTTCTGCTTCATGCAGAACTTTTATGTTTAGGCCTATCGCTAACTTGTGTCAACATTTACTGGTTATTTGTAGAATCATGGCGCATGCCATTACTACCCGCAGAGTCTTTATGTGTACTGCTACTGCCGGTGCTGGTGCCCCCGGTAGTAGTGCCCGTACCTGTACTATTCCCCGAAGTATTCATAGAAGAGGTATCTGCATAAGCTCCGTTCGACCCATTGTTGTTCAGCGTAGTTGTGTCTGGCGAGGTAGTGCTTGTGTTTTTACCACCGCAACTATATGCCGCTATTACAATTGCCGCTATAAATAATATCTTTTTCATGACATAGATTTTATGTAAATAATAAAAGCGTATGCGTTCAAATTGCCTGCCAACAAAATAGTAGTAATTGATGAGTAACGAGTTCGTGTTGTGTATAACAACTGTCTTGTGGCAAGTGGTACGATACCTGCAGTAATGTTCATCAGTAACCACTCATTTACATTATAAAATAGGGAAGTAACAACTAAAGACTGAACCTTTACCGGGTTCGCTTTCTACTGCAATGAACCCGCTATGGTTTTCCATGATTTTCCGGCAAATGGCCAGCCCCATGCCTGTGCCTTCATATTCTTTGTTGCCATGGAGGCGTTGGAAAACCTGGAAGATCTTTTTCGCATACTTGGCTTCGAAGCCTACGCCATTATCGGCAAATGATACACGGAAATAATCTGTTGCTGCCGTGGCTTTTGCCATATTGATTTCACTGCTTTCAATTTGTTCTGCTTTTATTTTTACAACAGGCTGGCTGCCCGGCGCCTGGAATTTTATAGCGTTACTTAACAGGTTTTTAAAAAGATAAAATATTTGATTGTCGTTAGCCATGATGACGGGCAACGGTTCTGCTATAATCTCTGCTCCCCTTTGTTTGACATACTCTTTCATCTCACCAATTACAGCCTCTAAAACAGCATTAAGGTCAATGGCGTTTGGTGTTTTCTTGTCCGCATCAATTTTTGCCAGTATCAATATATCTTCTATCAGCATATCCATTCGCTTCACTGAGTTGGCGATTTTTTTTGCATAATTTTTCCCCGTTTCGGAGAGCCCTTCGGTTTCCCGCTGTAGCAACCAGTCGCTGAATGTATATAACTTCCTGAGCGGCTCTTTTAGATCATGGCTGGCAATAAAAGCAAAGGAGCTGATCTCTTCGTTTTTTTCCTCCAGCTCTTTATTTTTTCTTTCAAGGGTTTTGTTAAGCTCTTTTAATTCTTCGCTGTGAAAAACCATTTCAGACACATCGTGAATAATGTTTAGCACAGCATAGGTTTCGCCTTCGCTGTTTTTTAGCGGAACATAAAATCTTTCGAAGTAGCCGTTTGCATAAATGGCTCTTTTGGCAGGCAGGTAAACAAATTCACCTTCCAATGCTTTATGAAAAGCATTCAACAAAGCTTCATCTGCCCATAACTTTGGAAACAGTTCCTGCAAACTCCTGCCAACAGCCTGTTCTTTTTTTATGCCCAGCACTGCCTCCGAACGTTTGTTCCATGCCAGTATGGTAAACGATTTATCGTACACAAACATGCGATCAATGTTGGCATCAATAATCGCTTCGGCATATTGGCTACGTTCTATTAATTGGTTGCGCAATTGTACCTCTTCGGTAAAATCCTGCAATACGCTCAGCATATGCGTAGCCCGGCCTATGGTGTTTCTCTTAAATACTTTAGAACGGTTTCGCACCCAAAGTGTTTTACCATTTTTTGTTTTCAGCCGGTAGTCCATTGTTACCCTCTCCATCCGGAGCCAAACGCATTCTTTCATTAAAACTTGTTATTGCATCCCTGTCGTCAGGATGAATTAATTGCAGGCGGCCTTCCATCTCCATGTTCACCAATTCTTCATTGCTGCAGCCCACCCATTGGCCTAAACAGTTATTCAAATAAACAGGTTGTTTTGTATCCAAATCATAAACGGTAATTGCATCAGGAGTGGCCAAGGTGGTTTGCTGCAAGAGGTTGCGGCTTTCCAGCATTTGCTTTTCGGTAGCTTCGATATCAGTCAGATCAAGATCAATGCCCTCTATTTTCTGGGGGGTTCCTTCATCATCATATACAATCGTACTTTTTACCTTCAGCAGGCGGACACCTCCGTCTTTTTTTATACTTAGTATTTCTTCAAAAGGCTGGTGTTTCTTTGTAAGATTGTCAACAATTCTTTTCGCAATGAAACGATCTTTTTCCACTGCAAAGTCCAGGTACACTTCGGGCTGTACAATACTATGGTGAGGAAGGCCAAACAACAGGTACATGCCTTCACTCCATGTAAATTTCCCTGTAGCAATTTCGTATTCCCAGCTGCCGGTATGCGCCAGCTGTTCAGTATGTTCAAGAAGCCGCAAATTCTTTTCAAGCCTTTCTGTTCGTTCAGCTATTTGCCGCTCCAGTATCAGATTAAAGTTTTTTAATTTTTCTTCGCTTTGACGTAATGCATCTTCGGCTCTTTTGCGGTCAGTAATGTCCCTGAAAATAACCGCTACCTGGTTGCTTCCTTCTCCGCCAACCCTTGATGCTCTTGTTTGAAACCAGCGATCGTTCAAACCACGGATCATATATTCCTGTTCTATCGGTTTGCCGGTTTTAGCAACGTATGCATAATTGTCCAGCAAGTGCTGTTCTACATCCGCAAAAATTTCACTCCGCTTTTTCCCGGCCATTTCAAAGCCTGTTTGTTTTACAAATGAAGGATTGGTATCCCTGTAAATAAAATCAACAGCCCGGCCTTTTTCGTCATAGATCAATTCAATAACACAAAAACCGTCATCAATGGCCCTGAACAGGCCTTCGTATTTGTCTGTTGCTTTTTGTGCAATCTCATCTTTGAGGCGAAGAATTTCCTGCCCTGCTTTTTTCTTTTCGGTAACGTCAACTGTGTTCATTACAAAACCATCATCCATCTTGACAAGTGTTAGATGGAACCATCCATCAAACTGCTCATAATTGTAATGTACCTCACGCTCAACAGCGACCCCCGATTCGGTAACCCGTACAAATTGTTCAAACAGGCCCGATGGCACTACACCAGGATTTTGTTGCAAAAGGCTTTTGCCAATCACTTCGCCATTCTGCTTAACAGCTTTTTGATTGTTCATCACCCAAACAAAGTCAATGATCTTTCCTTCATCATTACGAACTGCCTTAAACGCCTGGATGATATATAAAGAACTGTCCAGAATAGCCTGCAACCCTTCTTTGGCCGCCTGCAATTCCTGCTCTGCCTTTTTACGTTTAGTGATATCTGTTGTTGTGGTAGCCACGCCGTCATTCAACTTCACTACGGATTGGTAAAACCAGCCGTTGAATTGCTCGTGTGCATAATGTCGCTCGCTTTGGTCAGGGATGCCTGACTCTACTACTCTTTTGAACGTATCAAAAATTCCTGCTTCAACAACACCCGGATTTTGTTGCAACAAGCTTTTACCAATAACATCGCCATAATATTTCTCTGAACTGTGATTGTTTAATATCCATCTAAAGTCAATGATCTCACCAGCTTCGTTCCGTACTGCTTCAAATACCTGTATCATGTCTATGGAACTGTCCATGGTAGCTTTCAGCAGCTCAGTAGTTTCTTTATGTTCTTTTGTAAGCTGGTATTCAAGGCTTAAGTCGTGTGCTATCCATAACACTACTGAAACCTGTTCCTTTTCGTCTTTAACAGGAATGAGGTAGGTTTCGAAGTATTTTTTACCATTGTGCAAACTTTCCTGCGGCGGAATGTGAATCGTTTGACCACGCAATACCTGGCGGAGTTGGCTGTAAGAAGGATCATCAATAAAAGCAGGAAAAACCTCCAGGATGTTTTTACCTAAAATTTCGTCGCTGCCTAGCCCGTAATATTCTTCGGCTTTTTTGTTCCAGTACAGGTAGTTCATATTGCTGTCAAGCGCAATGATGCGGTCTACCGAAGCTTCCAACAAATTGCTGATGAAGTTCAGTCGTTCGTTCATGCTCTTTCGCAACTCAAGTTCTTTGGTGACATCGTGAATGATGTGCACAATGCCCCTGACCTCTCCGGTTTCCTCGTCCCAAACGGGCAGCATATCAAGGTTAAAATATCCTTTGCCTGTTGAGAACTTAACTTCCTGCAGGTTTATTTTTTCACCGTTCAAAACCCTGTTGAAGAATATCATCTCTTCCTCAGTCTTCTGCCAGGGAAAGATGTCAAAAAAATTGCGGCCAAGGGCATCTTCTTTTTTGACCTTATAGAATTCTTCGCATTGCTGATTCCAAAGTAATATGTTGTTGCTACTGTCAGTAACCATAATGCGGTCCAGCGCATTGGCCGACAGCGCATCGGTTAACTGCACCTGGCTTTGCAATTGTTTTCGCAACGTATGTTCACGGCTCACATCATGCAGTACACCTGCAAAATATTCAGTTTCTCCATTGTAGCGGGTACTGAAAAAAGCTTTAATGTAACGCAGGCTGCCACGCTGCACCAGGCGAAAGGTGAAAGTTTTGTCTTCCTTTTGTTGTTCCGCCATTTCCAACTGGCTGACGAAGTTCTTTTTATCATCGGGATGAATGAAGGAAACCAGGAGCTTAATACTCAACTCTATCCCATCTGGCTTGTAATTCAAAAACGAACAAAAGTTTTCGCTCCATTTAATAAAACCATTGCCTGCTTCTTTTACCCACGTGGCTGTGCCGGCCAGTTCTTCAGTTTGCCTTTGTGCAAAGCTGTGAAGATGGCCTTTCTTCATCAACTCAACCGCCTTTTTTTCCAGCGTTTTTTGCATCGTGATATCCTGGATGGTACCGGCTATTATTACCTCATTCCCATGCATGATGCGTTTGGCCTTAAGGCTGAGGTAGCGCAGTTTTCCATCGGTACGCATGACGCGGTAATCTAACTGGGGCGGCTCCTGCTGCTGCAGCATTTTTTTATAGACTAGTGACAGTACTTCCCTATCATCGGTATGTACATAGTTTAAGAAAGCATCAATGCCTGCCGCAAGCGGTTGGGTCTTTAGCCCATGGATGCGGTAATAGTTATCGGAGAAAATGGTTTTGCGTGTAAGCAGGTTTACCTGCCAGTGGCCAAGCAGTGCATTTTGCTCGTCGAAGGTAGTTTGTTGTTTGTAAAAGTTAGTTGCTTTAACTGCCTCTTCAATTTGCAGTTGCAATTGCTTTTGCGCTGTAATATCCTGCACAATACCGCTCAGTACTGTTTCGCCTTTGGGAGAAAAAAACCATTGGGTAAGGTAGGAAATGTGCTTTTCGCCGCCTGGTGTTTGAATTCTATACTCAATATGCAGCGGAACTTTTTGGTTAAAGGCCCGGGCCCAAAATTCCTGCACTGCCTCTTTGTCTTCGGCATGAATGAAAGCATTGAAGGTATTTAAATGAGCATTGAGGCTTTGCGGTGGCAACCCATGAATGCGGTACACTTCATCGGAATACCAGGTAACGTTGGTAACAAGGTTATAATACCAAATGCCTGTGGCCCGATAGCGTTCGTCTTTTTCATAAATTTCTTTCAGCAACTGCAGGTTGGCATATTCTTTCTGCCATTTCAGTTGCAGGCCTTCTCCGCGCCAGGTTTCTGTTGGCTGTTCCTTGCCCTCTTCCTGCCTTATAATTATATCGTGGCCTTCTAAAGTTTTTACTTCCCCATAAGTAGTAATAATGCGGAAAACAAGATGACCGGGCTTTGCATTTTGAGCAAGCAACTTTTCTTTGACAAAAGGAAGGTCTTCAGGATGAATAATGCCGCTTGTACCTTCAAAGTCCGGCGGGTAAGACATCATCACATCGCTGCAAAAGACGGCATCGGCGTGCAGGTTCCACCGCCAATTTCCCTGCAACAAGGTAAGCTTTGAGTGTATGAAAGCACTAACACTTCTGCTTGAAAATGCTACAGTTTTAGATGCTGACTCGTGTTTCTTTAGGTCTTGCAAACTCATATTTTTTTATAAGCGCAGCAGGTTATTGATTTCAAGGGTAGCGAGAACAGGCCTCAACAGTTAGAAACGGCGTTCAGACGGGTAAGATAATAAGATCAACCTTTAAACAAAGTAAGTCTTTTTATCATACCGACAAGCTTTGTTTTATTTTATTTTAGGGATGTGTGTAAATAACTGCTGAAATGTAAACCGGCTGATAGGCACTATTGCTAATTCTTTGTCCACGGCAATGCTGAGCTATTATATATTCCGGTTGCTGATTGAAAAAGAATTTGATAGCAGGTTTACTCCTTTGCCTTGTCCATCGTGGTTTTATCTTCAGATAGTATTGCACGAAAGTTCTGAACAGCCAATTTGATTTCATCGGGCTCAAAGGTGCCAGTTAAAGATTTTCTGCCCGTATTTATTTCAACGATTGTGGCGCGGGTAGCCTGTTTAAAATTCCAAAGTTCGGGAAGTGATGCAAAGATCAAGGTAGTATGTTTCGTCATTAACGATGCCGTTAGAGTAGTTACAAATAATGGTTTTAGATTTCCGTCAAGGTGAAACCGGACGCTCATAGCAATATTAGAGCAAACTTTTGCAGCATCTTTTTTGAAATATTCACGCCTTCAAAAAACAACGAAGCGAAATGAGCAATTTAGAGGTGTGAATAAATTTTGAATGGTTTTTACGGCGTTAAAGGAAGTAGCTATTGCAGTAACAGTGCTGCCACCACAAGTTTTATAATTAAAAAGAGTTGATTCAAAGATTTTATAGTGATGGCAGGTTAAGGTAATTGACCATAAGCTTTGCTTTGTGCTGAGCATACTTGCACAACAACTAAAAGACGTTTACCAGTTATTCATATGCTCTTTGTTTACTCTTTCCGGCTCAATGATATCGCCTTTATCCCAATCGTTGCTATAAGGAACAAAAAAAGCAAGCCACACGGTTCTCGATAATCGCATGAGCGGTGGCTGCAGTGCCACCAATAAAAAGGCGTTGATGCCCATCCACCAGAAAAAACGGCTGTCGTGAAACGAGAAGCCGATGAGTATCCACCAAAGAACAAAACTGAGTACTGATATAAGCACAGCTAAAGTATAGCTCACCATGTTTGTCCCGTAATAAAAACCAGGTTCCATATCAAGCGGTTGGCCACAAACAGGACAACGCTCATTCATCTTCATAAAATTCCTTGGGTCATAAGCGTTATTGGTTTTATACAATTTTCCTCTTCTGCACCTGGGACATTTATTTT
>JBQCHB010000483.1:0-3687 GCA_051955075.1 Flavisolibacter sp. | reverse complement strand
TTTAGATAATAAAATATCAGTATCAGCATCTGTTAAATTAAATACACCCACCGATGAAACATTTAAAAGATCGGGAGTAAAAGAATAATTTTTAGAAGCGCCGCCATCAATGGGTATCTTAAGCAACCGCCCCGCATATACAGCCCAAATGTTTCCCTTATTATCGAAGTCAAATTTTACTGGCGCACCGGAAAGCAAACCATTTGTGTTCATTGCAGTATAACTGCTGATAAAGCTGCCCGAACTGCTCACTCTTACAATTCCTGTATTCGTAGCAAAAAATATATCTCCATTGGGATGAATCTTTATCTGATCGGCGCCATTGCGTATGGCTGCGCCGCTCAATGTTTGAAATTCTGTGCTGTTTACATTTACATAAAACAAATCGTTTTGGTTCGAGGCTGTGATCCATATTCTTCCGGTAGCAGGAGCAAAAGCAATGGAAGAAAATTGTTTATTGCCGTGGCTTTCGATTCGAATGTTATTGCGCCTCACTTCTTTTCCGGCAACTGTCCACAAAGCCCCGGTATTGTCAACGGCAATTCCATCAATCGTCTCATTGTGTTTGTAATCAGTAACAGCAAAAAATGAACTCCACGATAAATTTGCTGCATTAAATCTCGCTGCTTCTCCCCTTCCGTATATCCATAACTCATTGTTGATGTCTTTATACAATTTGGTATTATTATCGAAATGCAGCGACGATGGCAGATCAATAGCATCGGACCAGTTGCCCGCGGTGTCAGTTCTATATAATTTGCCATTAGAGCCCAGGTAATAAACCCGCTGCGCCGAAAAAACAACAATATCCCTAAAACCTGTATTAGGCGCACCTTTAATGTTTTTATAAGAAGGCGCATTAATGATCGTGTCAAACTTATATTCTCCGCAGCTATTACTTGCTGTTAACGTAAGATGATACACACCGGGATCAGCATATACCTTTTTCCCTGGATTTTGCTGTGTGGACGTAGTACCATCGCCAAAATCCCACAAATACGAGGTAGCACCAGCAACGGCTTCCCGGCTGAAATTAAATTCAAGGTCATCTGAACTATAACTCCAATTATCATTAGGCACAATGCCTGTGGACTCAATTGTTACAGGCGTTGTTATTGTAGCCGAATCACAGGCATTTTTATTGATGACTTTCAACTTGACATTATACTTTCCATTGCTGGCATAAGTATATGAAATGGTAGAAGACGCTGTAGGCGAAGCCGGTAATATCGTTCCATCACCAAAATCCCATTGATAAAGCTCACCATTTTTTGTTGCAGAAGCATCTACAAGCACAGTAGAACAGCCTGACAACGTTATTTTTTGCGAAGGCACTGGCTTACTGCAAACCGGAACGGTAACTATAAAAAAATTATCACCACAGGCATTGGTGGCTTTCAAAGTGACAGTGTATGTACCGTTGAACGCATAGGTTTTGGTAACAGTAGTTTCGCCTGAGGTACTGGTGCTACCATCGCCGAAATTCCATTCGTAGGTTACAGGTGTGGGGCTTGTTGTGGAGTTCTTAAATTGAACTGTGGAATCATTTAGCAAAATGTATGAAACGTTTACGTTAGGCAGGCACTTTCCAATTTTTACATCATGTGTCCAGTAAGCTTCACCACAGTCGTTTGTCACTGTATATTTAATCGTATATTCATCGGTTGACGTAGAAGAACTTTGTGGCGGATACTTATGCGGGGGAGGAATTTCCCCATTATAACTCGTACCATCACCAAAGTCCCAATGATGCGATGTTATTACACCATTATAAGAAGTAATGGCGGTAAAACTAACTTCAAGTGTATTAGGATTTACATTATAGGCCACAAAATCTACATAAGGAATAAAACAGGCTTCCTTTGGCGCTTCCACAAGTTTTTTACAGCCTAAAAAAAGGGTGGAATACAATAAGAAAATTAGCCATCTAACTTTCATAAACAATTGTACTCAGCGGGTTTGGTATAAAATTTAAATTGCTTAATCTATCAATACATTGCTTTACAAAAACAGGCCTTGGGATCAGGTTAACAAGTTGATGGGGAGAAGACATGGTAAGCGCTTTGTACTAAATCTTATAGAAAAAATTATACCGCTTTTATTACAGCACAATTTTTGAAGAGCTGATAAGATCAGCAAGACAAACGCCTTATTCTAAAACCTATGCCCTTACTATCTGTAGAACAATATTCCAATGTTATTGACAAAAGAGATCCTTTGTCTCTTTCCACCCTAACCCGGTATGATTTTCTTTTTAAAGAAAACGGCTCACAAAAAGAATACTGTTTCTGCAAAGGCGAATCGGCCGCTGTGTTTAAGGCCGTTAAAGGTTCCAAATCCTTTGCCATGCGCTCTTTTCTGAAAGGGGAACCCGAAACAAAGGTTGTTAAAGGGCTCAAAACATTTGCCATCCGTTGTTTTTTAAAACCCCATACCGAAACATTTAACAGGTATCAGCAAATTGCCAAATTTTTAGGTACAAAAGAATTGCCATGGAAAGTACCATTTGAGTTTTTAGATAACGAGGTTTTAATTGACGATCAATATTACCCTGTGTTAAAAATGGATTGGGAAGATGGAATACCGCTAAATGAATTTATAGATAACAATGCAGGCAATGCCACTCAATTATCAAAGCTTCAAAAAAAGCTGGTAGCACTTTCCGAAAACCTTGAAGAAAATGGTATTGGTCATGGCAACCTGGAATATAGCAATATACTTATAACTGACAGCCAGGATCTTTCTGTAAAGTTGGTTGATTACGACTCAATGTTTATTCCTGCGTTTCAGGGAGAAAAAAGTTTGCAAACCGGCAACCGTGGCTTTCAGCCGCCTGCCAGAACTCCATTACATTTCTCCGAAACTATTGACCGCTTCTCTTTTTGGGTGCTGCTTGCCACGCTGGAAGCGGTGAAAGTAGATGTCGATACATGGCAACATATGCAGCAGGGCGGATATAACAGAGAGCATTCTTTTTTTTCCGTAAGCGATTTTTCGAATCCTGATATATCACCTCTTTTTCAGAAACTTAGAAATTACAATAGCGAAACTCTGAATTTCTATCTTGATGCATTAGTTACATTCAGCCGCACCGGCAACCTGGATGCGATTAAAAAACCAGCATTGTACAAAACCACTTTTGTATTACACGCCCATGAAATACCTAAACCTGCTCCTGTCGCTCCTGAAATTGTAGCAGAAAAGCCAAAGCTTTACCAGGTAGAGATTAAAACCATTCCATCAGGAAAAGACGTTTTAATAAATGGCGCAAAAAAAGGCATCACGCCTTTGCGTCTTAATCTTTTGAAAAAATATTTTGATCGTGTAGAAGTACTGAACGATACTGAGAAAACGCCTGTTCCCATCACAGAAAAAAATGCCGTTTACGAAATTGACTTTTCTAAAAAAGAAAAAGAAACTGTTCCGCCACCACCGCCTGTTGAGCAGGATGAAATATTGGAATTCAGAGCCGATAAATACAATATTGAAGAAGGTGAATTAACCACTATTAACTGGAACGTAAAAGGAGAAGGCAAAATTCATATTTCCAACCTGGGCGACGTAGCTGAGAAAAGGGGAACGCAAAAAGTTGTTTTGAATCATACAACGAACTATGTATTAACCGTTGGCTCAAAAAACAGATCACTTACCATTAATGTACAGCCAAGGCCAAAACCTGTTATCATC
>JBQCHB010000482.1:0-2928 GCA_051955075.1 Flavisolibacter sp. | reverse complement strand
GAATTATGAATGGGGAATAGAAGCGGTAATGTCAAATTGCTGGTGCGATTTTAAGTTTATCTATATTCAAGCTTCGCCCGCGATACCAGAAAGAAGAAGCGTTTAAAGCCGGTGATGGTAATAAAATAGACTCCATCACTTCGGCAATTTTAAGGTTTACAGGCATAGCATGAAAGCACAAAAGAAAAATATATTTTCTCCGCAATAACGTTCGGATCGGTCATAGTTATGTTTGTCGTCACTCATGTAATCCCAAATACTGAATCATGACAACCGTCCCCGCTGCAAACGAAGAGTAGTTGAAGGCGCATTCCCACATTAAAAACGGAAAACTATGTCATTTAATCGTCATTCTTTTAGTAAAAATGTTTCGAAGTATATTCATTATAAGTATAAACAATGGGACTTCCACGCTGATCATCGCTACCGATGATTGAAATCATGTTTTTTTTTTTACCGCATTCTACCTTGCTATAGATTTTTAAACTGATATTATTTTTACTATGAAAAAGAAAAAATGTTTATCTGAATTTTTAAAGATGGTTACTCTCGCCATCTTCCTGGTAGTAGGCCATAATTGTGTGCAGGCACAGACCAGGCCCTGGGTGGTGCCAAATGATGCATTAAATGTCAAAAACCCTATCGCAAACGATCCTTCATCTATAGCCCTTGGCAAAACATTGTACAAAACCGAATGTTCTCCCTGCCACGGCGATAAAGGAAAGGGCGACGGGCCCGCATCGGCAGCACTGAAACCCAAACCTGCTGACCACACCTCGGCGGCAATACAGGCCGAATCCGATGCAGTATTGTTTTACAAAATTTCGGAAGGTCGTAATCCCATGCCCGGCTTTAAAGGTAAATTGAAAGCAAACGATCGATGGGCGCTGATAAATTATATCAGGACACTTTCTAAAAAGTCCAAATAACAACATTATTCATTGCTTCTAATTCACGATTATGAAATCAATAAATAAACTAATTCAGCTTTGCCCGGTAGTTTGTTTTCTATTGTTGGTTTCAAACACTACCCATGCGCAGTCAACCACTGTAGTTGATTCTGCCCTTCTTGAAAGGATCAATAACCTTGAAAAACAAATTTCCTATACTAAGCCGGGAGACGACCATTTTATGGTAGTGGGCCTTGCCACATTTGGTTTTGTAACCAACAAAACCACCACTTCCTTTGCGGGCGTAAGCCAGGTTTCAAAAACCAATAGCCTGGCAGACGCTGATCATTTTGAATTTAGCCCAATGTTATTATGGAGACATGGAAATAAATTCCTTCTCGAATTTGAACCATCATTCAGCGATGACGAGGTCGGAGTCAACTGGGGGGCGATTTCTTATTTTGCGACACCGGGACTAATTATACGTGGAGGATACCTGGTATTGCCTTTCGGTGCTTATAACAAGAGGCTGGCTGCAGGTTGGATCAACAAGCTGGCGTCGGATCCGGAAGGAGTAGCAGGCGCTACAGATTATGCAGTTGAATTAGAAGGTGGGATCCAGGCAGGCACTATGAAATGGAGTTATGACGTAGCTGTTTCAAATGGCATGAAGCTTAATCCGGATGGCACCACTGATAATGCAGGAATTTCAGACAATAATAAAAACAAAACGATTACTGCAAGAATAGGATGGCTGCCATTATCGAATTCTTCCGTTGAATTAGGCGCTTCAATAATGACAGGGAAAGTGGGCGATGCAGGTACTACTGCCGAAAACATCAAAGCTAACCTTTATGCACTCGATCTCAATATAGTAGAAAACATCAAGCCATTTCAATTAAATATAAAAGGCCAATACAGTATCACTGATATTGATCATGCTGAGTATATTAATCCAGCGGACTCGAGTACTTATAGCTTTAATAACCACACCACTACCGGCTATGTAATGGCTTCACTGAGGCCCGCATTTTCTGATAATTTTATTAAAAACTTTGAGATTGCGGGCCGTTATGGCAATTATACAAGCCCCTCGAATTCGTTGTTCGGAACAAAAGATAATTCACTTGCCCTGGGCTTGAATTATTGGCTGAACTGGCGTACCGTTATAAGATACTCTTATGAAGCAATTAAGGGTACCAATAGAGTTAGCAGTGTTCTTGGAGGCACACCGGGAGCTATCACTAAATCCAATTCAATGTACCTGCAATTCTCGATTCAACTATAAAACAAAAAAAGATGAAACTCATCCATAGCAAAAAGTTGATCATTTTAAGCATACTTATTTTGCTTATTAGTTCTGCAATAGCCATCCTGAACAGTTGCACCGCCAGTCAAAAAATACAATCCAAATCAGGGGCACAATTATGGGCCGAAAATTGTCAGCGATGCCATAACACACCTTCTCCGGCTACCTATTCGCCTGAAAAATGGGAGACAATAGGAATGCATATGCAAAGCCGGGCTTTGTTAACAGATAAAGAAAGAGATAAGATAGTCGAGTTTTTAAAACAATAATTTAAGCGGTTGTTTCAATCCCATCCGGCATCCACAGCGATTAGGCTATAGGCCTGCCTGAACTTCACTTTATTGGCCGTTGCCAGCAGAAACAATTATAGAATATCCCTTAATCTAATCTTACTAATTCCAATAATCGTTTCCTTTTTTCACAGAGTGGGAATGAAATTTTGTTTTTAGTCCAAATTGAAAATCAAATGTTCCGGGGTAAGATTTTACCGGAAGATTTTTATTAATCGGGGCTATTGCAAAATTGAAGATTGGAGAAAAAGTAAGTGCAAGGTTGTTGTAAAGCTTGTTATTAAAGTCTATCCTTGTAATATCGTTAAAATAAGGTGGTTTCAAACCATGAATTTCGTGGGTTTTCTCTTTAACATGGTTGAAATACGTTATGGTCATTATGCCCAAACAAAAGGGCCTACAAGCCAATAATATCGGAATCAACCTACGATTTAAATAA
>JBQCHB010000481.1:0-12049 GCA_051955075.1 Flavisolibacter sp. | reverse complement strand
CATAAGCAGGAACTTCCTTAGCAATGTAAGTTTCAAACTTCATGGTACTGTCCATAGGACTGTCGAAATACCAACTGCTTACAGTACCATCCGGACAAGCAATAATAGTTTGATACTGGTCGGCATAGCCTTTTATTTTTGGAACCTCTTTGATCCAGTTGTCATACGCACCGCCATGACCATGCAATAAATAAACAACGGGAAAAGCTGTTTTGTTTTTATACGTATCAGGCGTAATAATGACACAGCGAAAAGAACGGTGCATGGCATTGCTGTAAATACTTACGGTATCTACTTTGCCTGCCAGAGAAAATTTTGAAATAGTCAGGAACAAAAAGACAAGGAAATGTTTGAACATAAGGCGTGATTGATGGATAAATTTATGGTGTTTATTTATTTGATTGTTTTGACCTTTAGATATTGTGGAAATACAGGGTTGAAGAATGTTGAAAGAGCCTACAAAATCTCAAGTTTTAGGCAAACTCACAGGTTGAGGGCAGCAATGCAACTTCGTGCATTACGGTTGGTAATCCCCTCATGCGGAGGCACGATGAAACAGCTGGAAGAACTCTAAATTTATCTTTTAGATGTGCATAAAAATCTTTGAAAACAGTAACAATTTTGCCGAATTTATAAGCTTGAAAAATCGTATCTTGAACGCCTAATAATTGAGCACTATGATTAAAATGCAAGTAATCGGCAATCTTGGAAAAGATTGCGTAGTAAACACAGTAAACGGAAGAAATGTAATCAACTTTACGGTGGCACATACCGAAAAGTACAAGGACAGCCAAGGCAACAACCAGGAAAAAACAACATGGGTTGATTGCGCTTACTGGACAGATAGAACCGCTGTAGCGCCTTACCTTCAAAAAGGTACACAAGTCTTTGTAGAAGGTGCGCCGGAAGTTCGCAGCTTTACCCGCAGCGATGGTACGGCTGGTGCCTCTCTTTCTCTGCGAGTAAGAGAAGTACAATTGCTCGGCCGCAAAGGCGACAATCTAGGCGGCGGGGGCGCAAGCCAGTACGAGGCACCATCGGCAAGCCGCCAGGATGCACCAACTGCAGCCAGTGTTGATGAAGGTGTCGCAGATGATCTGCCATTCTAAGAAAGTTTATAAAGCAACATTAAAAGCTCCCGTTCCAAATCGGAGCTTTTTTTGATTATGAGCTTATCGTCCATTTTACTTAAAGAGTAATTTGTCCAAAAGATTTCGAAGATTAAATTTTAGATAAGAACAGTTTATTAAAAACCTCAAACGGCTTTAGCGCTGCATCTTTTTCTCTTTTGTTGTTTCTTTGCGCATGTCCAAAATATTTTCCTATCATCAATTATTCAAATTTTCCAAACAGGTTTTTTTAAAGATGGGCTGCAGCGAAGAAGATGCCGATCTTTCTACTACAGTTTTACTTTCTGCTGATGCAAGAGGCGTGGATTCTCATGGCATAGCAAGGTTAAGCGGCTATGTGCGATTGTGGGATGCCAAACGCATCAATGCCGTTCCGCAGGTAAAAATTTTACATCAAACACCTTCTACCGCAACAGTAGATGGCGACAGTGGTTTAGGATTAGTAGTGGCTCCCAAAGCCATGCAGATTGCTATTGAAAAAGCAAAACAGGCAGGCACTGGCTGGGTGAGTGTGCAAAACAGCAATCACTTCGGTATTGCAGGCTATCATTCCATGATGGCATTGCAGGAAGGCATGATTGGCATTAGTATGACCAATGCCAGTCCGTTGGTTGCACCAACTTTTTCTGTTGAAAGATTATTGGGAACGAACCCAATTTGCGTAGCCATTCCTGCAGGCAAACAACCGGCTTTTGTTGCTGATATGGCAACTACTACTGCAGCTAATGGTAAGCTTGAAATATTGCAACGCAAAAGCGGCGTAGCACCTTTGGGGTGGATACAAAATAAAGAAGGCAAACCCTCCACCGATCCGCACGAGTTAAAGGCAGGTGGCGCATTGCTGCCCTTGGGTGGCGATAAAGAACATGGCAGTCATAAAGGCTATGCTTTAGGCGCTATTGTTGATATTTTTTCTGCCGTGTTAAGCGGCGCCAATTATGGTCCATGGGTGCCGCCATTTCCCGCTTATGTGCCAATGCCAACCAACATGCCGGGCAATGGCATTGGTCATTTTTTTGGTGCTATGCGCATTGATGCTTTCCGGCCTGCAGAAGAATTTAAGCAACACATGGATCAATGGATCGAACGTTTTCGTGCAGCAAAAACGGCGGAAGGATTTGAGCGGGTGATCATTCCCGGCGATCCTGAAAGGGAAATGGAAGCAATAAGAATGAAAGAGGGGATACCGCTGTTAGGCCCTGTTGTGAATGATTTGCAATACCTGGCAGAGAAATTTGAAATTGATTTTGCAATAACCAATACCAAATAAAAAAAGAGCACCAATTGGTGCTCTTTTTTTATTTGCGAAGTATTTATTTTAGGCTGTCGAGCAACTTTTTATTTAGTTCTACATAATCGTCGTTCTTTGCTTCCTTAGCCAGCTCCATTGATTTTTGAGCAGTGGCTTTGGCTTCATCCTTCTTGCCAAGTCTGGCCAGCGCATTGGCCTTTTGATGATAAATGAAAAATGCATTTGGATTTTGCTCAATGGCTTTATTCAGCCAGGCGAGTGCCTGGTTCAGGTCTTTGCCATTGTCCATATAATACATGGCTGCCTGGAAATAAGGGCGGTTGTCACGATTCATCAGGGCATTGATCTGCGCCATTACTTTGCTTTCTACATCAGTGGCAATAGGCAGGCTTACAGCAACATTATCCCACATTATTTGCAGATCGGCAGTGGTGGGCTTTACGTTAGCAAACTGCATGGTGAATGTTTCCAGCGGCTCTTTAAGTGTCATAGGTTTTGCATTTACACGTACCACATCACTTTCCTGGTTGTACGCTGCAGGACTGGTAACATCTGTTTGTTTTGAGATGATCAATGTCCATTGGTCTTTATCGGGAATGCTTAACAGACCATATTTCCCAGGTGCTAATTTAACGCCACCAATCGCTACGCTATCGCTGAAAGTTAAAGTAGTAGCGCCGTTGGCGCCGGTACGCCATACTTTTCCGTAAGGCACAAGATCGCCAAAGATTTTGCGGCCCTTCATGCCTGGACGAGAATAAGAAAGTTCTACGTTTCCAATTCCAAAGTCTTGTTTAATGGTTTGTGTGGGGCTTGGTTGTGGGGTCTTAAGTGTTTGTGCATCGGCTGTAGCAATAATAGCGCAAGCCGAGACACAGAAAAATAATTTCTTCAGCATGTTTGGTAAGTTTAAATACAAATGTAAAGTATTTAGGTAACCGGCAACATTGCTACTATGATGCTTTTCTTGCGTCGCACTCTTGTACTTCAGATAATTCTATTCAACATGACACTTAAAAGTGAATGACTAGTTTTCCTTTTTTTGTTTTCTTCTTTTTCCATTTTGGTCCTTCTTTCAATAAACGCACGGCTTCTTCGTCGCACTTGTTGCAAAGCGATTTCTCAACTGTAATATTTACAGCTTCTCCTTTCTCATTTATGTCAAAGCTCAATTCCACGTCTCCCGATACAATTTTATCTTTTATTTCTTCAGGCTCCTTTAAGTTTTGCGCTATGTAATCATTGAAGTTAGTCCAACCCTCTGCAGGTTCCAATTCTTCGAATTTGGCATTGGATTTTGGCGTTGCACTTTTTTTAGCACCAAAACCAACCACCACTACTTCATTCATAGCTTCTTTGGAAGGCTGCATTACTACATTCAGGTGAACAGTATCATTTACATTTTGGGCTGGCGATGCTACATCAATATTAGCAACCGGTATGCTGTCATTGTTTCGCATTCTGCTGTTGAAGGCAACTGCATTTTTGTTTTTGGAGTCAGAATCCATTTTCAAAAAAGTTTCACCATTCTTATTGGCTGCTTGCGGAGCAAAACTGAGCGTCTCTGTTTGCGATGTCTTTGGTTCTGCATTAGTTGCCATTTCGTTTGCTCGTTTTTTATGTGCAGTTCTTCCTTGTGCATTTTTATGCGCTTTCACTGATACTTTGGCAACTGCAATTTCATTTTGTAATATTTCTGTTTGCAGTGTCTTGTTTTGTTGTGAATCTGTTTTTGATGTATTTACCGAATCAGCAATTTGAGTTGAAACGTTTTCTACCTGTTTTTGTTTGGCTGGCGCTGCAATAGCCATTTCTTTTTTGCTGAAAAAACCGGAGGTAGATAAAAACCAACCCGCACCGATCAGTACAATAAAAAGCGCTGCTATTTGCAACCAGTTATATTTTCGTGCAAATGGAATAAATTTTCCTGATCGTTTTTTTTCAACAAGCTTTTCTTTTAACGTATTTATATCATTGACTGGAGTAGAAGTAAATGCATAGCCTTCCAAAGCATCAGCCAGGAAAGGATCATCCAGGGCAGCCTTTTCCAGCGCATGTCTTTCTGCGGCAGGCAATTCGCCCTTATAATAACGTTCAATATCGGCCGCCGTAAAAGAATTATATTTTGATGAATCGTTCATTTCTTATGCCATTGATTTAGCTTTTTGTTTTTCTATACACAGTTTCAGATTGCGCCTTCCATTTTGAATATAGCTTCTAACCTTATTCCATTCCATACCTGTAATGGTTGCTATTTCGTTATAACATTTTCCTTCCAGGTAAAACAGTTCTATCAATCTTCGCTGATCTGTTACCAATTGGCCCATACAATATTCCAATTGTTTGAAGTTTTCTTCTCTTTCCAACACGCCATTCAGATGCGGTGTTTCCTCTGATTGCACAAGCTCTACATCAAATTTTACGGTGCCTTGTTTTTTCTCCGACCGAAGGCGCATCAGGCAATGGTTTTTTGTTAAAGTGTAAAGCCAGCCCTTAAAATGATCTACTTCATGTTTTAAAAGTTTAGGTCCTAATTCTTCAAATATGGCAATAGTGCTATCCTGCGCATTCTCCGGCTGCTTCAGGTATTTGAGACAGACGCCATACACAAGGTCTATATAGCGCTGAAAAAGTTCTCCCAAAACGTTTGGATCGTTGTTTTGTTTGTATTCAGCAACCAGGTATGCGTCCTCTTTATTTGATGATATATTTTTTAGAAAAGCCAATGTTCTAAAATAAGAAGAAAATTTTTTTGTAAAGACGTGTGTATTCTGTTAAAAAGCTGCATCCGGTAGTTAAATGCTTTTTTATGAGAAGTTTCATCTTGCCTTTACTTGCGATCTCATTTGCACTGATTGCGGGGTTCAAAACATCTGATGTACATAATGTAAAAGGAACAATTCGGGATGAGAATGGAAACAGCCTGGCCGGTGTTTCGGTTATGGAAAAAGGAGGTCGCAACGGTACCACATCTACATCTGATGGCAGTTACTCAATCTCTGTTAACGATGGAAGCACAACACTTGTTTTTGCATATATCGGACATGTAAAACAAGAAGTTGAAATTAAAGGGCAAGCAGTTATAAATGTGGTAATGAAAACGTCTATTGCAAAGCTGGAGGAAGTAGTAATTACCAGCTATGATTCTCAATCTTTGCAAGGAAGGGTTGCTGGCATAGCAATTAATGGAAATGCTGCATCCGCCAGAAAAATGAGAATACGCGGTGCTACAACTTTCGGCTATTATTCAAATAACGACTTTGATACAGAAGCATACGATCCGATAAATGAAAACGCTTTTCATAGAGTGGCCGATGACCCGTTGTCCACTTTTTCAATTGATGTGGACGCCGCATCGTACAGTAACGTACGTCGTTTTTTAAATAATAATCAACGGCCTCCGGCGGGTGCTGTGCGAACAGAGGAAATGATCAATTACTTTTCTTACAGTTACCCGCAGCCAACTAACACTGATCCTTTTTCTATTAACACAGAAATGTCCGATTGCCCATGGAATACCCAACATAAATTAGTATTGATTGGTTTGCAGGGTAAAAAGATCCCCGTGGAAAATCTGCCTTCATCCAACCTGGTTTTTTTAATTGATGTTTCAGGTTCCATGCAGGATGCTTTGAAACTTCCACTGGTAAAATCATCTATGAAATTATTGACCGATCAACTGCGTGAGCAGGATAAGATTTCTATAGTGGTATATGCAGGTAATGCCGGATTGGTTTTGCCTGCTACCAGCGGCGCCAATAAAACAAAGATCAAAGAAGCCATTGATGCGCTGGAAGCCGGTGGCTCAACGGCTGGCGGACAAGGGATCAAACTGGCGTATAAAGTAGCCAAAGAAAATTTTACGAAAGAGGGCAACAACCGGGTTATACTCTGCACCGATGGCGATTTTAATATAGGGGCCAGCAGTAATGATGAAATGGAAAAGCTGATTGAGCAGGAAAGAAAAAGCGGTATTTTCTTAACGGTGCTTGGATACGGCATGGGAAATTATAAAGACAGCAAAATGCAAATACTTGCCGATAAGGGAAATGGAAACCACGCTTACATAGATGGTATGAGTGAAGCGAGAAAAGTATTGGTGAATGAATTCGGCGGTACACTTTTTACGATTGCAAAAGATGTAAAGATCCAGGTAGAATTTAATCCTTTTAAAGTGCAGGGCTACAGACTGATTGGCTATGAGAATAGGATGCTGAACAAAGAAGATTTTAATGATGATAAAAAAGATGCAGGCGAATTAGGCAGTGGTCATACGGTTACAGCCATGTATGAAATTATTCCGGCGGGAGTGAAGGATACATTTTTAAAAGATGTAGATCCGCTGAAATATCAAAAAAAAACGTATGCAAAAAATATTACTTATGGAGAAGAAATGGTAAATGTAAAACTTCGTTACAAAGCGCCGGATGGCGATAAAAGCCTTTTAATTGAACAGGCCATTTCGAACAAAGGCATTGCCTTTGCCAATGCTTCTGAAAATTTTCGATTCGCTTCCTGCATAGCTGAATTTGGTATGCTGCTTCGAAACTCTGATTTTAAAAGCAATGCTTCATTTAACCATGTTTTTAAAACAGCTAAAGCGGCAAAAGGCACAGATGCGGAAGGATACAGAAAGGAGTTTATTGCTCTTGTAAAAAAAGCCAGTGTACTAAAAAGCAGAGAAGCTAGTGAAGAAGATGACGACGATGATGATGTAGTGTTGAATAATTAATGAGAACCGGTACGTTCTCAGTGTTTAATGATCAATAACGTTAACTATAACCTCGTTTATGAAAAAAATAAATCTATCAATACCAAAGCCCTGTCATGAAAATTGGAATCAAATGACACAGGTTGAAAAAGGAAGGTTTTGTAATTCTTGCCAGAAAGTGGTTGTTGATTTTACAACAATGAGTGACAGAGAACTGGCAGCTTTTTTTAAAAAATACTCAGGTTCTCTCTGTGGCCGGTTTCAGCAGGAACAATTGAATCATGATATAAATATTCCACGTAAGCGTATTCCCTGGGTCAAGTATTTTTTCCAGTTTACATTGCCGGCCTTTCTGATTTCACTGAAGACTTATGGACAAAAAGAAAAACCTGCTCAACACAAAGAGGTTGTTACAAACCGCTTGAGTGGCACAGTAGGAATGGTTGCCATTACGCCTGATAAAAAGCCAAACCTTATTGAGATAACCGGAAAAGTTGTAGATGAAAACGGTATTGGCCTTGCTTATGCAACTGTTACATCAAAAGGTTATGGGGCAGTTGCATGTGACAGTGCAGGGAATTTCAGCATTTGGGCTGAACGTAATAAAAGTTTAGTCGCTTCATTTGTTGGTTATCAATCAAAAGAGCTTGTTCTTCATGATACATCATCGGTCGTCATTACACTTGATGCACCGCAGTTGTCAGGAGAGGTAGTTGTGACCGGCCTTATAGCTTATAAGCCACCAAAGCCAATTTCGTTGATCAAACAAATTAGAGATACAGCGTTTAACCGCTTTTCTATCTATCCTAATCCTGCTTATACAAATTCATCTTTTACTATTAATACCAAAAAGATGAAGAGCGGCGATTATACTTTTTCAATCATTAACCTTAATGGTATAATCATTCAAACTAAGGAAGTGGAAGTGGAGCACAAAGAACAGTTGCTTTCATTTTCTCTACAAGGAATTGCCAATGGAAGTTATACAGTGAATTTTACCAATAAAAAATCCGGGAAAACTTATACAGAAAAGCTAATTGTGCAATAACTACTGAAATCCAGGGTGAAATTTTTCCAGCGTTTTTCTTAAAAACTCCCTGTCTAAGTGCGTATAGATTTCGGTGGTTGTAATGCTCTCATGACCCAGCATTTCCTGTACGGCTCTTAAGTCGGCGCCACCTTCTACAAGGTGCGTAGCGAACGAATGGCGGAATGTATGCGGCGAAATGTTTTTAGAGATGCCAGCTTTTTTCACAAGGTCTTTAATGATCAAAAAAATCATCACCCTTGTGAGGCGTTTACCCCTGCGGTTTAAAAACAAAATATCCTCTTCGCCTTTTTGTATGGTCATATGATTGCGGACATTGTTCCGATAAATAGAAATGTATTTGATGGCACTACTGCCAATGGGTACCAATCTTTCTTTGTTGCCCTTGCCAATCACTTTTATAAATTCAACATCAAGATACAGTTGCGACAATTTCAGGTTTACAACCTCACTCACCCTGAGGCCGCAACTGTACATGGTTTCCAGTATAGCTTTGTTACGTGTGCCTTCGGCCGTGCTCACGTCTATTTGCGAAATGATGTTTTCAATTTCATCAAAACCTAAAACATCAGGAAGCGTTCTTTTAAGTTTTGGCGCTTCCAGTAAGGTAGTAGGATCAACAGTGCTGATGTCTTCTAATAAACAATATTTATAAAAAGTACGAAGACCTGAAATGATGCGTGCCTGCGAACTTTGTGTCATGCCCAGTTCGGCTATCCATTTTACAAATTGCTGAAGGTCTTTCAGGTCAACTTCAGAAGGATTTTTTTTTATACCGTTCTCTAATAAAAAAGAGGTTAGCTTTTCAATATCCAGCAAATACGCTTCAATAGAATTGGCAGCAAGCGAACGTTCTAATTGCAGATAAGCTTTAAATCCTTTTTTATATGGTTCCCACACGAAGCGTTTGAGTTTGGGGTTTTGAGTTTGGAGTTTGTGGTCGTTTCAATTCTAACTTTATGAAACGGCAGGTTTGCGTAAGGATGCTCAAAGTTTTACGACAACTGCAAACCACGAACTCCAAACTCCAAACAGGAAACGTGTTATAAATTAATTTCTTTTTCAAGCGGCACTTCCTGTCCCTGCTTCAATAGTTTTACATAAATTCTTTTGTGCGTTACATTAATTGAATCAACTACTTTATGCAGTTCATTAAAGTCAATGTCGTAGGTTTCTTTGAAGGTCATAACCGCCTGGTTGCCGGTGTTAATATCAATTACAAAAATGGAACCCCTGTCGGTATAAGCTCTTAAATCATCTGCTATTACAAACTTCGGGTCAAAGCTGTTCAAGGCGCCTGATATTTTAGTGATGTTGTTGGCTTTATTAAATGGCAGCTTAAATAAAAATCCGCGACCGGTAATGCAGTCGTTGAATGTTAACCATGCATAACTTGTGTCTTTAATAACGCAGGCAATGGCAGATTTGTTGAGCCTTATATCCTGGTCTACAAGGTCGGACATTGGAATTTGTCTTCTGATATCCATTCCGCCATGTGTCCATGAAATGGAATCAGGCTTACAATCTTTTACTGAAATGTTCACCGTTGACTCAAAGCGGTCATTGCCTTTAAAGTTAAATGAATCAGAATGGCAGGTGGTGTCGCAGAATGTTTTGGCTGTCTTGGCGTTGTTATTACAGGCTGTAAAAACAAGGGCTGTTGCAAAAAGTATAAATATTGGTTTCATAAAAATTAGTTGAAACAAAAATAAGGGCTGGGTTTTCCCTTTCAAAATTCTTTTATCTTCGGCGCTACAGGGATTTCATTACATAACGTGTTCAATTGACTTTTTGTGTAACTATCTTCTACAAAAAAACATCTTCAATAAAAAAGAATTCCTTTTCAGTTCCTACAATATTGATGGATAAAATATCAAACTGAATGTGCTTGTATTGCTGGTGTTGAAATAGAAATTCTTCTGCAGCCTGTGTAAGAAACCTGAACTTTTTTTTCGTGACGTTTTCTTCAGGCATTCCAAAGTTTTTTGATGAGCGAAGTTTTACTTCCACAAAATGAAGTGTATTATTTTTTAAAGCAATGATATCAATTTCGTGATAGGAGTGGCGCCAGTTGCGGTATAGTACCGTGTAATGATGTTGCGTTAAATATTCCGCAGCTAATTGCTCTCCGAGTTTTCCCAAATCAATATGCTGTGCCATATCTTTATCAAAATAAAAAGAATTGAGCGTGTATCAAAGAATGTTTAAGATAAAAGGAGTTGTACAACATTATTCATGGGGCGGCTTTGAATTTATTCCACAATTATTGGGTATAGACAATAAAGAACATAAGCCTTTTGCGGAGTATTGGTTGGGTACACATCCCAATCATCCTGCATCTATAGAAAACAGTGAGCAAAAATTATCTGCGGTCGTACAACAAAATCCGGAAGTGTTAGGCAAAGAAGTAATAAAAAATTTTTCATCGCTGCCTTTTCTGTTTAAGATCCTTGATGTGCGGCAAATGCTGTCCATACAAGTGCATCCGGGCAAAGAAGCAGCCGCTATAGAATTTGCGAAAGAAAATGAGAAGGGCGTTTCTTTAACAGCGCCACACAGAAATTACAAAGATGAAAATCACAAACCCGAATTAATGGTGGCGCTTAGTGATTTTTGGTTGCTGCATGGATTTAAAAAGGAAGATGATCTAAAGAAAACTTTGCAGGCCCGTCCTGAATTGCAGTTTCTTACTTCTGTGTTCGATAAAGGCGGCTATAAAGCTTTGTACGAAGAAGTGATGCATATGAAGCAGCAAAGGGTGAATGAAATTTTGCAGCCTCTTGTTGAAAAAGTTGTTCCTCTTTATAACAACGGAGAACTGAGAAAAGACAGTGAAGACTTTTGGGCAGCAAGGGCAGCTATTAACTTCTGTAAAAACAATAATTACGACCGTGGCATTTTTTCGATCTACTTTTTCAACTTAGTGCATTTGAAAAAAGGGGAAGGCATATTTCAGCCGCAAGGCATGCCGCATGCTTACCTCGAAGGGCAAAATGTGGAAGTGATGGCTAATTCTGACAACGTATTGCGTGCAGGCTTAACCGACAAGCATATTGACGTAGCGGAATTAATGAAACACGTGGCTTTTGAAGCAACACTGCCTGATATTTTAAATCCTGCTTCTGCACAACACCGTGTGTTTGTTTCTCCTGCCGAAGAGTTTGAGCTGCACCAATATCAAATTGAAGAAGGAAAAGAAAGCATGAGGTCTCAAAGTGCAGAGATATGGTTTTTATTATCAGGCTCGGCAACCGTTGAAAACAATGATGAGCAATTGCATTTGCAAAAAGGAGAAGCTTTTTTTCTTGCGGCTAAATCTAATGTTTTCATAGAATCGTCTTCGGCAAACTTATTCAGGGTGATTGTGCCGGATGTGACAAAAAACTAATGGCTGTAAACATTCTTGCTTTATTTTTGCCCTTGTTAAATAAGAAAAAATGAAACTGAATAAATCTCTTCTGCTTGCTTTTGGTTTGCTATTGCTTTCTGCTTCTTTATACCGTGCATGGCCCGGCCGTCCTTACGGATTTGCACCTCAAATGGCGATGGCTTTATTTGCAGGGGCTGTCATTAAAGATAAAAAGTGGGCATTTATTCTGCCGTTGCTTTCCATGCTTATTTCCGATGTGTTATACCAGCTTTTATATATCAACGGCCTGACAGAAATTAAAGGCTTTTATACCGGCCAGTGGACAAATTATTTAGTGATTGCCGGTATTACCTTGTTTGGCTTTTTATTAAAAAAGATCAACGTTTTGAAAGTTGCCGCTTTTTCTCTTACAGGCTCAATTTTGTTTTTCCTTGCTTCCAACTTTACAGTATGGTTAGGTGGTGGTGGATTAGGCCGTCCTAAAACATTTGATGGCTTGATGCTTTGCTATTATGATGGGCTTGCATTTTTAAGAGAT
>JBQCHB010000480.1:0-6878 GCA_051955075.1 Flavisolibacter sp. | reverse complement strand
AAAGAAATTTATAGATTCTTTCCTTAACAAAATCTGTTATAAAAGCGAAAACCCACAGCGTTCAACTGTGGGTTTAATATTCGTAAGTCTAAAATTCGCGGCCTACTTCACTTCTTCATATTCTGCATCCTGCACATTCTCTCCGGCATTACCTGCACCTTGTTGCTGCTGCTCTCCTGCTCCTTCAGCACCCGGTTGGCCTGCACCTTGTGTAGCCTTGTATAATTCTTCGCTGGCTGCTGTCCATGCATTATTCAATTCCGTAACTGCGGGGTCAATTTGTGCCACATCCTGTGTTTTATGCGCTTCTTTCAATTTATTCAACGCTGTTTCTATAGTTCCTTTTTTATCCGCAGGAATTTTATCGCCGTATTCTTTCAATTGCTTCTCAGTTTGGAAGATCAGGCTGTCCGCCTGGTTCAATTTCTCAACTTTTTCTTTTTCAGCCTTATCACTTGCTTCGTTAGCTTTTGCTTCGGCCTTCATTTTTTCCACTTCTTCCTTGCTTAAACCGCTACCGGCCTCGATGCGTATTTTTTGTTCTTTACCCGTGCCTTTATCTTTTGCCGTTACGTGCAAAATACCATTGGCATCAATATCAAAGATCACTTCGATTTGAGGAACGCCTCTCGGTGCCGGCGGAATGCCATCTAAATTGAAAATACCAAGACTCTTATTATCTTTTGCCATGGGACGTTCGCCCTGCAATACATGAATTTGCACACCGGGCTGATTATCTGAAGCTGTGGAAAATGTTTCTGATTTTTTTGTTGGAATGGTTGTGTTGGATGGGATCATGGCTGTTAACACACCACCATAAGTTTCAATACCTAATGTAAGCGGTGTTACGTCCAGTAACAATACATCCTTCACTTCGCCTGTTAATACGGCACCTTGAATAGCAGCACCAACGGCAACCACTTCGTCAGGATTCACGCCCTTGTTTGGCTTTTTACCAAAGAATTTTTCAACTATTTCCTGCACCTTGGGAATACGTGTAGACCCCCCCACCAAAATCACTTCATCAATTTGCGACGTGCTGAGACCAGCATCTTTCAAAGCCTGTGCGCAAGGTTTTAAACAACGTTCAAATAAGCTATCTGCCAACTGCTCAAACTTTGCACGGCTTAATTTTTTCACTAAATGCTTGGGCACTCCGTCAATAGCTGTGATATACGGAAGATTAATTTCTGTTTCGGAAGATGAAGACAATTCAACCTTGGCTTTTTCAGATGCTTCTTTCAAACGTTGCAAAGCCATTGGGTCTTTACGCAGGTCAACGTTCTCTTCTTTTTTAAATTCTTCTGCCAGCCAGTCCATGATCACTTTATCAAAATCATCACCACCAAGGTGGGTATCACCGTTGGTAGATTTTACTTCAAACACACCATCACCCAATTCCAATACAGAAATATCGAACGTACCGCCTCCTAAGTCGAACACGGCAATATGATGATCTTTTCCGCCCTTATCCAAACCGTAAGCAAGCGCTGCTGCGGTAGGTTCGTTCACTATGCGGCGCACATTCAGCCCGGCAATTTCACCAGCCTCTTTAGTAGCCTGGCGTTGCGCATCATTAAAATAAGCAGGCACCGTAATTACTGCGTCGGTTACTTCCTGTCCCAAATAGTCTTCTGCTGTTTTCTTCATTTTTTGAAGGATCATGGCAGAAATCTCCTGCGGTGTGTATAACCTGCCATCTATATCAATACGAACCGTATTATTGTCACCTTTTACTACTTTATAGCTCCAGTGGCTGATCTCTTCTGACACCTCATCAAAACGGCGGCCCATAAATCGCTTAACACTCATAATGGTGTTTTGCGGATTAGTAATAGCCTGGCGTTTAGCCGGATCACCTACTTTGCGTTCGCCATTTTTTAAAAAAGCCACTACCGACGGCGTTGTGCGGCGACCTTCATCATTAGCAATCACCACGGGCTCATTTCCTTCCATTACAGCCACGCAACTATTAGTTGTACCTAAGTCAATACCAATTATTTTTCCCATTTGATTAAAGAATTTAATAGTTCAATACTGTTTATCAATGATTATGCCGCGAGGCGGCGGGGTGCAATTTTGGCAGGAAACGGTTTGGAGTTTGGAGTTTTGGGTTTGGGGTTTTTAAACAGGCGCCGGCTCGTCATCAAAATATTCATCATTCGATATTCCTTGTTCGTTGTTCTTTTGGTTCCTTGTTCATTATTCGATCCTCTTTTGCGCTTATTTTTAAAAACCAAATCATTTACCATGGCTGCGACTACTACTGCCCAAAAACTGAAGATCAAAGAAGGCTACAGGCTGCTCACCCTGTATGCCCCAGCCAGTTTTAAACTTGCCCTTGGCGCCTTGCCCGCCGGTGTAAAAATTTCGAGTTCCGCAAAAGCTTTTAACCAGGTGCATTGGTTTGTAAAAGACAAAGCACAGTTGGAAGAAGAGTTGGAGTACATTCTTTCCCTTGTAAAAGACGATGTTGTTTGCTGGATCTACTATCCCAAAGGCACATCAAAAATGCAAACCGATTTGACGAGGGACAAAGGTTGGGACGAACTGCTGAAACATAATATGCATTGGATAAGCCTTGTTTCTTTTGATGAAACATGGTCGGCGTTTGGCATGAGGCAAAAAACAGAAAAGGATAAAAATAAAGAAGCACAGCCAAAGGAAAGAGAGATCTTCAAATACATTGATGCCGCCAAAAAAATAATTTACTTGCCCGATGATCTTGCGGCTGCACTTAAAAAGAATAAGAAGCAGGAGGCCTTTTTCAACTCTCTTTCTTTCACTAACCGTAAAGAATACGTGGAGTGGATTGTAACCGCAAAGCGGGAAGAAACCAGGGCCACAAGAATAAAAGAATCTATGGAACGATTGGGTAAAGAATGGAAGAATCCTGCCAACCGGTGAATTCTTTTTTAATGAATGGTAGAACCGGGTGCGGTAGCAATGCGACCTATAGTTAAAACACCTAATTTAGTTTAGCAAGTTCTTTGAATGATAGTTACTATCCCTTTGGGATGGAAATGCCTGCCCGTACGTTTTCCTCTCCTTTGTACCGCTATGGCTTTAATGGAAAGGAGAAGGATGATGAAGCCAAGGGCAGTGGCGAACAGTATGATTATGGGATGAGAATTTATGACCCGAGAATGGGGAGATTTTTAAGTATAGATCCTTTGTTTAGAAGTTATCCTATGCTTACGCCCTATCAGTTTGTATCAAATGATCCAATTGAAAGTGTCGATGCGGATGGTCAGGAGAGAGTAGATTATCGATTAGTGTTAAAAAAAGACGGGACTACCGAACTTATAAGAACAGGAGAAAGTTCCAAAGTTGATGTTCAGAAGTTGCTTGGAATCACAATTTCAGAGAGACCAATTCCATATCATGTCAGAGTTGAATATGGCGGACATTTTTACTTATTCGTTGCTAAAGGTCCTGAATCGGAATTAGCACAAGGAAAAATTTTGACTGCTGCCTCAGATTATGCCTCCGATGGACCTTACTATTATTTTAAGCAATTGGACGATTTGAGAAATGAGCCCAATGGATTTGCACGCACGCACAGACCGGTAGACGAAATTGATTATCCCGACCGGATGAAATCAGAAGAACGAATGCAACTTGCCGAAACGGTAGTTGCTGGATTGGCCTCAGCTGCCCCAGCAATTGCAAATCAAGTTACTAGAGCTAACAGTGGAGGTTCTACAAACAGGGGAGTTGGGAAAGCTTTAGAAAATGTTTCTAAGAGAGATCCCTTAAAACAAGCCTACGAAGACGCCACTACAGGCGCTGCATCTGATGTAAAAACTAGAAAAAGAATCGTTCCTACATTAAAATATGATAACCCCAACCCCAACGGCAAAAATTTCGTTAAGTTTGACGGGTTTGACGTGGAGAATAACGAGTTAATTGACAGAAAGTGGAATGTCACTACCTATGATAAATCTCTAAATCAATTAAAAAGAATGGCAGAGGCTTTGAAACAAAATCCTGGTTATTCGGGTGTCATTGAAGTGCCAAACCAGAAAGCATATAATAATGCAGTTAAAGCATTACAAAAAGCCAGTGTTACAGACATTAAAGTAAGAATAGCCAAACCAAACCAGTGATTTATGAGGCATATTTTAGAAATGAATTCAAGAACATCAATCAGCATGTCTGCTGAATCAAAACATACACATTTTATTAGCTGTTTAAAAGATATTGGCCCTCCTTGGGGGCTCGATAAAGACGTAGATATACCATTTCCAGGCTTCAAAGATGAATTGACGGCAATAGTACACTTGGATAAGTTATTACAAAATGGTATAAAAGCAACAATATTCTATCGTTATCGGAATATGCTAGATGATGATTCCTCTCATGATGACAGGTTTTATGTTGAATTCTCAACCAAGAAAATTGACTACAACTACTTAACAAATGAAATAGTTAAGCAATATATAGATTGTTTCACTCCTTATTCATTGTTTGTTTACAATGAAAAAGTGATCTATGAGGATTTTGAAAGAACAAGATCCAAAAATTTTCGCAACTATATTGCTCGTTTCACGCCTGTTTTTTATATAGATAGAGATCTCAGCTATAGAGCCTTACGGTTATCCATACCCGAGCTTAAGCAAAAATTAATTAGCCACGCAGAAAAGGTGAGAGTGATTCATGATGGAGTTTTGGTTATATTCAAATCGTCTCCACTAGATTTAGAAAGTTCAAATGAGGTTAATAAATATATTTCTAAACTGCTTATGAAGGAAGGTGATAAAGTTTAAAACCCAAAGATCTATTTTGTCTGTGTGGCTGCTCCCAATTCTAATCTCTAAATAAGTCATCCCTAAATTAAAATAATGCTTGAGAATGAATTGCAACAGACCGATCATAAAGCAAAGCTCAATAGATATTTTTTTTCTCGATTATATCTTTGGCTGTTGCCGTCTTGCTCATCGGCACTTATGAAGTGTTAATACGTAAAATGACGTACCTAGAATTTAAAAAGGATCGATTATACATACATTGTATTTATATAATTGGGCTTTTATGCACTATGGCAATTGCGGGCTTTGTACTTTATAACATTTTAAAGATAATGAGGGAACGAAAAAGAGCAATAGCTTATATTTCAGTTTTTCTGTGTTCTCTGACCCTCATTCTCGCATTAATAAGAGTTGTTCTCTGTCTCGTTAGTTTCTAACCTGGAGATTTGATAAAAGCTGGACATGAATGAAATATCTCGGAGGTGGCTTGAAGCGGCAAAAATCTTGATCAAAAATTCAACTGTAAAAATTGCCTGTCCAGAGTGTAACAAAGGAACGCTAATGGTCAAGGATGAAGAATTTGGCAAGACCCAAATTGATAGATATTTAATTTGTAATAATTGTGGCAAGTGGAACGTAATAACAATGAGTAAACCAAAATTAGATAATTGACAATCTCCTTAATCAATTAAAAGCCGTTGTTCGCGGCGGCTATGCTTACTTTAGTTTTTCACTCTAAAGCAATAAAATTATAGAAGCAATAACATGCAGGATATTAAATTAGATATTGTAGGTGTTCTATCGGAGGAAAAAAACGATGAATTTAAGAACCCTTTGCAATTACCAGTAAAGGACGATGAAGTTGTGCTTTTTTGTGATTACTCCAATTTCGATATTCCCATTGGATATAAATTTTGTAAAATTGAGGACAGGAGAACAGGACAGATTTATCATGAAACTGTCCTGCATTTAAAAAATGTAACTCAGGAATTTGCCAGCGTATTTGACAAGGTTCCTAAAGGATTTAAAACTATTTGTAAATTCAAAATTACTGGTGCAAAGCCAGAACTAATTTTTAAACTGCCGCACATAACAGATTGGTATGAATCAGAAAGCTCTTTGCAACTGAGCTAGTTTTTTGAAAGATCCCTAAGGATTTGTTTATGAATTATTGAGAAGATTCTTCCAAAGGGTGAAGTTTAAAAGACGTATAGGTTCGATTTGGGAGTAGGCAGGAAATGCTTATTCCGAAAGAGTTTACAAATTGAGAGGTGTTTTTTTGTTCTTTGCAAATTGCTTATTGAAAAAATTTTCAAATTCATTTGAGGTACCGTTTTGATTGATGTAGTCCCTGTAATAGACTTCAATCAATTTTGCAAAATCAGCATCATTCTTAATGTTTATCAATTTGTTGTAGCCTACATTCTTATTAATAAAGTCAATTAGCTTGTTGTATTGTTTTGATATAAATAGGTACCGGAGCTTAATATCATAGTATTGCCCCCTTTCCCAAACCTTTACTGAATCCAAAACAAAATCGTTATTTTCTTCTTGAAATCTATTATAGAAGCCCAAAGCTTTTTCAGGGGAGTTGTTTAGTAGCTTTCGGGCCAGCAAAACATTAAATACAATTGAATCTTTTTGGCTAAAAAATTTCCCTTTGCAGGATTGAAACAATGTGCTATCCGACTTTCCTGAGGTAACCAAAACTAACTTTCCTAAGTTACAGAAGTTAGGAAAAGCTTTCGAATAAAAGCTGCTATATACTTTTAAACTATCTGGCTCTTTTGTTTCAATGTAATAATCAATAATTCTGTTAACTGCAGGCTGTACGTAGTAATCTCCAGTAATAATTTTTTTTAACTGCTTGATTCCTTCACTTTTTTTACCTACCTCAAACAAAGCATTTGCAAGCAAATAATCAATTCTCTTCGAATCGGGAAACTCCTTATTATACTTTTTTAAAGTATCTATAGCGTCAGCCTTTTTTCTATCATTATTTGATAAGCAACATTGCAAATAAGCATTTTCCACAGAATACAAAACGTCTATACACTTCGTCTTTATAGGAGAATTAGCTCCAAAAGAAGTAAGCAACATATTTAATAGAGTATTCTTATCAACGTC
>JBQCHB010000479.1:0-11936 GCA_051955075.1 Flavisolibacter sp. | reverse complement strand
CAATTATGTCCACCAATCAAATTATATCAAAAGTCTGGAGCTTCTGCAATACACTTCGCGATGATGGCGTGAGCTATGGTGACTACTTAGAGCAATTGACTTACCTGCTTTTTTTGAAAATGGCAGATGAACTCAGCAAGCCTCCTTACAACAGGAGCCTGCCCATTCCAAAAGAATACAACTGGGAAAGCCTCACCGGCAAACGTGGTGCAGAACTGGAAGGTCATTACACCACCCTGCTTCGTGAACTGGGACATCAAAAAGGAGTACTGGGACAAATTTTTACCAAAAGCCAGAACAAGATCCAGGACCCTGCCAAACTGTATAAGCTCATTGATCTTATTGATAAAGAGAACTGGCACCTGATGGATGCCGATGTAAAAGGTGATATTTATGAAGGCCTGCTGGAAAAGAACGCGGAAGATACCAAAAGCGGGGCAGGACAATATTTTACACCAAGGCCACTCATTAAAGCCATGGTGCATTGCCTTCGTCCGGAGCCAAAGAAAACCATTGCCGATCCTGCCTGCGGCACCGGCGGTTTCTTTTTAGCGGCTTACGATTACATTGTTGGGCATTACGACCTGGATAAAGAGCAAAAACAGTTTCTCAAGCACAAAACTTTTTTCGGAAACGAAATAGTTGCGAGTACAAGAAGGCTGGCATTGATGAATCTTTTCTTGCACAACATCGGCGATATTGACGCAGATCCCTCCGTTGTCGGGACAGGTTTTATTGCTCCCGATGATTCGCTGCTGGCTGCTCCTAAAATGTCTTATGATTATGTGCTGGCCAATCCGCCCTTTGGTAAAAAAAGCAGCATGACCTTTACCAATTCAGCAGGCGAGCAGGAGAAAGAAGACCTTACGTACAACCGACAGGATTTTTGGGTAACCACCAGCAACAAGCAACTCAATTTTGTGCAGCACATCCGCACCATGCTCAAAACAACAGGGCAGGCGGCAGTGGTGGTTCCCGATAATGTTTTGTTTGAAGGCGGCGCCGGCGAAACCGTCCGCAAAAAATTATTGGAGACCGTTGACCTGCATACCATTCTTCGATTGCCCACAGGAATTTTTTATGCCCATGGTGTAAAAGCCAATGTGCTCTTCTTCGATGGCAAGCCTGCCAGCAAGGATCCCTGGACAAAAGAAGTATGGGTATATGATTACCGCACCAATATTCATCACACCCTCAAAAAAAACCCGCTGAAGTTTGATGATCTGGCAGCGTTTGTTGAGTGCTATAATCCAACGAATCGTCATCAGCGAAAAGAAACCTGGTCCGAAGCAACACCTGATGGACGTTGGAGAAAATTTAGTTATGAGGAGATCATTGCAAGAGACAAAACTTCTTTGGATATTACATGGCTGAAAGATAAATCGCTTGCTGATTTGGACAACCTTCCTGATCCCGATACATTGGCGGAAGAGATCGTAGAAAATTTGGAAAGCGCATTGGATGGGTTTAGGTTGGTGCTAGAGAAGTTAAAGAAGTGATGATGTCAATCGACGCCGGGTCCCTGCGGAGACATTGGCCTAGAAGAAATAGCTTTCCGTTATTTTGATCAACCTTATAAACTAATAATATGAAATACATAGCCGTTCTACTCCTTTTCATTTTCGTGATAGAGGCGCATGCGCAGGAAAACTATACCATTCAAATAGGCGACAAAGAGTATAGTATGGCACTCGATTCCGTGTACCAGGTAATACTCCAGGGGAAAAAGATTAACCTGTCGCTGAAGCAAAAAGATGTTATTGCTTTCAAAGATTCCGCCTTTAGCTTTTCCTACTTAAAGGGCTACCTGGTATCAGAGGCACCTATAGAAAATGCGGGTATGCAGTATGCCATTTTGGATGCAGGTGGCTCCGGTTTTTTGGTGCAAAAATACTGGACGCTGAACCCCGTTATGATGAAGGAAATCCTGTTGCAGGAAGTGACAAAAGAAAGTAAAGGTTATGGTTTTACCGAAAAAAGGGAGGAGTACCAACGAAAGCTAAAATCGGGGCAAACTGTTAGTATTTTAAAGTCGACACTTACTTACAAGGATGAAACGAATGTTTATGAAGTTGCTGCACTTGGAGGAAAGGATGAAGGGTTGGTCATCATGACCCTGAATATGGGGGGGCTGGCGGCCGAAAAGGGGTCGAAGTTAACCAAACTGCTTTGGGATAGTATTGAATATCACCGTTAAACTAAACAAGCGAAGGATATAGAAACGAAATCCTGGCTGTGCCTTGCTGTCGCCAGCTTGCAATTAACGAAATTTTCAAAAACAAAAGCCACCTTTCGGCAGCTCTTGATTCGTAATCGTTATTAATAAGTTTTATTTTCTTTCATTCAGCATTCCTTAATGGCGCTTCTAATAAATATGATTGCTTGTGAAGACACAAGCTATGGCTTCAACATGAGATAAGAACTACAATGGCAACAGCTTCGATGACCGGGGTGTAATCATAAAGGCAAAGGGCGGCTTATGCTTTCTGATTTCCGTCTTGATCAATTGCCAATGCTTGACAATATTCTCCACCATTTCCCAATAGGTATATCCATTCTTGCCAGGTGCTTTAAAAACAATCAACCCCACTTTATGTTTACGGTAAAGGTCTTTCTGCATTTGCTTACGGTGGATGTTATGGTCTTGGGTTATCACCGCACCGCCTAATCTTCCTATCTCCGGTATCCATCCTTCATCCGGGCTACCTTTTTTAAAATAATCTCTTATAGAGTGAACATCGAAAGCGTCAGTATTGGCGCTTTCCAGCATGCTTAATCCCTGTGCTAATTTAGGCGGAAGGTTTTCGTCTATGAAAATGATCATCAGGCGGCAAGTTTGCAAAACTGTATAGCATCAGCTACCTCTTGCTCACTCAGCTCATATAAATTCGCAATCACTGCTATTGGTTCCTGTGCTTTATACATGGAATAGATGGTGTCGGCTAAAATATTGGTGCCTTCTATAACAGGCTGGCCAAACTGGTGGTGGGGGTCAACAACAATATGGTGCTTTTTTCCTAACGGGTAATACCGTTCTGCCAGTTGATTCTTTGAGTAATCGATTTTTTTGCAGAACGATTCAATAGCTTTTTTGATTACGATTTGCTGGCTTTTATCGGCATACATGGTAGTGCCATCGGGCATGGTGTAAAAAATGTTTTTGCCTTCTGTCATGATTTGCGATGTGGCAAAGGGATATGGTGTATCCAACTGCCTGGCCATGTGCTCATGTGCAGCAATGATTTTTTTAACACTTACATGGTGTTCACGTAAAAGATAAAAAACGTAAAACTCGACCAGCGTATAAAAATTAGTCACCTTGTTTTTCCCTTCGCCTGACGAATATTTTCCCTTGTAAGTTTCACCAAGCCGACTGTTGTAAAACTCGTTTAGCCAGCGACGCACCTTGGTCTGCGGCAGGTTTAAAATAACCGCGAGGTCGGGTACTGTATAAATTCCGTTTCCTAATTCAATATCGTTTTTAAAGGCAATCATTTTTAATGCACAGCAAAATTACTAAACATTTTAGTGGTAGGTTTTATTTCTTTTCACCTAACATCCTCTCCAACAAAGCAATTTTTTCTCGTTCACTTTTGAGCAAAGCATCATACAACTCAACTAATTTATCTATGGGATTAAAAGTTGGATTAAGATTCAAAACATGAAAGGTCGAATGATCGTGGCTTGCATTATGGAAAGTGTTTGAAATGATATTTATCGCAGCCAATTCATCAAAGTTCTTAATTGCTTCGGCTGGCACTTTCAACACTTTAGCCACTTGTTCCAACAACTCCGGTTCAATTTCTTCCTTTCCTTCCAACAGGCTTACCCGCCGTTGGGTCCAGTCTTCGCCCAGTTCCATGGCCAAGCCTTCCTGTTTCAGGCCCAGCATTTCGCGAAAGCGTTTTACGTTCCTGCCCTGGTGAATTTTGCGTTCCGAAGTCTCGCTCATAACTGATTTTTTTGTCTTTCAAAATAATGACTTTTTTGGCAAAAGCCACTTGTTTAAATCAGTCATTATCCTGTTTACATTACTCTTCTTCGGTTTAGGATAGTCGACACCGTTGCCGTCCCTTTAGGGCAGCAATCTATGCGAAAGAAAAAAACAAAAAATGGTAAGTCCCTGCGCAGCCGCCTGATCGCCGGTGGCCAGGCAGCCTGTTTTTACTGCGGACTGCCTTTTGGCCGTTTCGCTCTTCCCAAAAATTCTCCCGGTGCTGCCCGGTCGCGGCGGTTTGCCTCCATCACGCTGGAGCACCTTGTGGCCCGTTCCCTTGGCGGAGGCACTACGAAAGAAAACTGTGTACTGGCGCACCAGTGGTGCAATAACACCGCAGCTAACAGGGCCCTGCCAGACAAACTTTTACTGAAGGAAACCCTTTCTAAAAATAACGGTGTGCCTCCCTGGTGGCCCGTTCTGCAAAAGATCATTAAAAAACAAAGCGTATGACAGTTCAACAAGCAAAACAAGACCTTGTTACTTACCGTAGCGAACAACGTGACCTGCGCAAAAAGATCGATGCCTTGCGAAAGTATTTGCGTGACAAGGGCATTGACCCCGATCCGCCTGCCGTTGATCTTACAGCACGCAACAATGCTATGTACAGCCGCTACTTAGATGGGCTGACATGGACAGAGATCGCCAGTGAGTTCAAACTTTCAAAGGAAAGAGTGAAACAGATCTGCAAACGTGTTGAAGTTAGAAATGAAAAGAACGCAAGAAGAAACCAAATGGAGGAATAGCTACCGCCTTGCACTTTTCAGCGGGTGGTGTTCTTACACTATTAAGGCATCTATACACTTGTGTTACCATCTGCACGATGAAGAAAGAAACTACTATAAGAAAGCGGTTTTGTAAACGCTGCCATTTTTTGAATAAAGGGCAGGAACACTCCTTAGGCAGCCTAACCGGAATATTTCAAAATTTCCACCTCGACGATTTCAGAAGGGAGATCAACCTGTGGCAGGCGATAGCTTTGTGCAATGATCAAAGCGCCTATGATGAAGGTGGCGAACGGGAAGATTTAATAGATTTTATACAGGGGCTGCACCGGCTTATTGAAGCCTTTCATGTGATCAACAAAAAAGCCAGCCACAAAAAGAAAAGCAGATCGCCAAAGGGTTTACCGAAGACAACACAGCAACTGCTTTCAAAAATGGATATCCCGGTTTTGCTGAGTGCAAAAGAAAAGAGCAGGCCGTACCTGGTGGTGAAACGCTTTTGCAAAACTTTCAAGCAGGGTTATGTCCACACAGAACTTTTGGACCTGCTGGATGCTGTTATTACCTATACAGGGAATAAAAAAGTATACAAGGGCAATCTTGTATTGTTTTACCAGCATGTTCATTACCTCGTTACACTTGCCTATGCCATCAACAAAAACGAGGCGCTGCTACAACAATGATACAGACCCATGGTGAACAATCCATTGGCTAATCGACACTCCGAAGCACTGTGCTGCTTCTAATGAACCGGCACGAAGCCCCCCGGCCATTCTGGCCTCTCTTTCGCGGCACACCGATGATGCGAAACGCCTTTACCAAACTTTAAAAATCTCGCGGCTGCCGGAAACATACATTTCATTCATGTCTTTAAATTTTTCCATCACTTTTTGTTCTTCCGGTGTTTGTCCCATGGTTTTTTGTTCTTCTTCGTAAGCAGCAAGGCTATCGTAGCCTGAAGCAATGATGACCCGGTGATATTGGCCTGTCATATCGGTCATCACCTGTACATTTCTTTTGGGCGCCACATCGGCCCATTCTTTAAAAAGCTTGGCGATTTTAGAGGCATTGCCTGGCTTGCAAATGAAAATGTCGTGAACGAGGATCATAAAAAATGTGTTTTTTAATGATTGAGGACATCTTAAATGTACTATTTGTTATTGTTATTTACAGGGGGGGTGCACGCCGTGGCTGGTGACGGGCAGGCCATGGGCTAAGGGAGGAATGGTGAAGAGACCCACCCCTACCCCTCCAAGGAGGGGATTCTACCGCACAGCCCTTGCTTTTGAGAGATGCTTCATGGCTGTTTGATGCTATTAATTACAAGAGCCTGCAAACTAAAAGCTTTAGGAACCCATCCCCTCCATGGAGGGGCGATGTAAGAAATGGTTGTATTATGAACGACCTGGGGTGGGTTTGTGTGTTAGTTCAGACCCACCCCTTTCTGACAGTTCTTTAAAGCAAGTAGCTGCGGCCCCTCCGGAGGGGATGTGGCGTTTCTTTAAGACGAAGAATAACAGAAACGAAGTGCTTTAGGAGACATCCACATCGCTGCGCTTACCTATCCCCTGTTCTTTGTAAATTTGGGTACCCGTAAAACAGTTCGCCATGTTCAACAACAATTATCGCACCGCCCTTTTCAGTTTCGGTTTTTTGATCTTATTGGCCTCGTGTAGCTTTGCCCAATCAACCATGTTGTCGAAAGATGCCAAAGCACCCCTGTTCAACGCCAAGGCCAGCCTGTCGGGCCAGGCATTTGATTTTTCGTTGAAAGAGGCCCTTGCCAAAGGACCCGTGGTGGTGTATTTCTATCCTTCGGCTTATACGGGCGGCTGCGACCTGGAAGCCCATACGTTCGCCGAATTAAAAGATTCCTTTACGGCAGCCGGCGCTACCATTATTGGCGTATCGGCCGATGCTATTGACCGGTTGAACTCCTTCTCTGCCGACCCTGAATTCTGTGCCGGTAAATTTGCCGTGGCTTCCGACCCCGAAGGCGCCATTGCCGCCACGTATGGCCTAAAGCTGAGGCCTGCACAAGCAGGCGTTAAAGATGTTCGTGGCCAGCAGGTAACGCATGGCTTTATTCCCCGCACTACGTTCGTTATTGATAAAAACGACAAAATAGTAGCGGTGTTTTCTTCAGAAACCGACCACATAGCCCCCGATGCGCATGTAAAAAAATCGTTGGAAATTGTAAAGGGGTTGTAGAGTCTCCGGCGCTGGCTTTTCTACCTAATGTCCGCTGAAAAGGCTAAATTTTAAACCATACCGGCAACACCCCAGCTGGAAAAGAAACAGCCTTTCGCTTCCATATTCGCTTTACAATAATTATCTTGTTAGAAATCCAATGACTATGAGCAAGAACCAACCCCTGTACCTGGTGCCACCCGACAGTGACATTGTACAAAACTGGAAACGCAATTTTCAAAAGCTGGAGCAGTCGCAGGACGTACTGGTGTTTACCGTAAACCCCACGATTGTAGATGAAGGGCAGGTAGCCTGGATACAGCAAATGGTGTTGGCACTGCAACACCACCCCCACCTTATTGAGCGTATGATCTTCTCCGTGAAATTCAAGTTTATGCTGGTAGATGACGTGCCTGTGGAGCTAACGGAAAATGAATGGAAGATGAAGCCCGAAATATACCGGTGGTTTTACGGCATGTCCACCCTGCCCATCATGGTGTATTTTATTAACGACCAGGATGCCCGCAGCTATTGCCTGGCGGGAGACATATTTGCCTCAGGCAATTTTACATACCAGCAGGAAGCCAACAGCAAGCAATTGGCAATACAGTTTACCATGGAGCAACTGCAGGTGATAGCAGACAGGCTGTTTCACAGTGCCTGGGCACTGCTCATGTATTGTCATGCCACGGGCTTTAATCCTGATACGTATATTGATGCGCTGCTGGCAGATTATAACATGCCTTTTACGGCTGCTGATGTGCGCAGGCAATATGATGAGGATATTGAAAAGGGCATGCATTTCAGGATGGTGCCGCAGGCGTAGATAGCAGTTCTATTCCGCCGCATTATTTTTATCCACTTATTGAAGTTGGCAAACCTTTGAAAAAGTGTGTGTTTTATTGCTGAATGGGGAAATTGCAAAGGGATTTTGACGCACTATTCTAAAAGTTCAAATCTTCGGGCTCGCCGTTTAGTTTTCTGCCCAGCAGGATGTCGGCCTTTACACTTTCTTTTGCCGCCAGCACCGACGATGCATCGCCTTGGGGGAAAGAAATGTTCATGGAAAGATTGAGGCTGTACTGCTCAAAGGCCTGCTCCAGGTATTCGGAGATCTTTTGGATGTTATAACGCCTTACAGCCATCCTGATGGCTTCTTTCCAATCGCTGTGCGCCTCTATGGCTACCGGTTCTTCTTCCAGCAAAAAAAGATCAATGGCCTCCATCATCTCTTCCCTTTCTTCGTTATTGCTGTGAAACCACCTAGAAGCCTTATAATATTCTCTTGTTGTTTTGTCTTCGAATGCTTCCACAAAGGCGCTTACCGTTTCTTCGTCATGAGCAGTTAAAAAAAACTTGCCCTCTTTGTCTTGCGGATGGTTCCTGGGGTCTTGCTTAAGGATCTGCACCATTTCTGCAATGGCTTCAGCTTTGCCGGGCTGGGTGCTGCGGGCCAGCCTGATGTAAAAGTTTTCTTTTTCGCCGCGAATGTCGGGGAGTTTCATCAGGTAAGCCGTGCCCTTGCGTGCATTATAGAAGTCGTACCATGCAGGGAAATACGCTTCGCCTTCTGATTCGTAGCCCTCTTTAATACTTTCGTAGTGCTGGAAAAAGAACATGAAGGAAATTTCCTCTTTCAGTTCCACATCGTCCTGTTCCAGGTAATCCTGGTATAGCTGTACTTCGTCTCTCGTAATGGGATCGACAAAGGGGCAGTTCAAAACATTTCTTTCCCAATAGCCAAAGTCGCAGGCCATCTCAATATCGGGCAATTGGATTTCTTCGGCACGCCAACGGCACTGTATGTCGAACAATTTTTTTTGCTGAATAGACTCGAGGTGCCACCATGCAGCTTCTATCCATTTTAAGTCGTGGTTGTCTTTTAGCTGCATGTAAAACTCGCCCCGCTGGTGCCACAGTGCCTTCTGATAGCTGTAGCTTTCAATGAACTGCTGTGCCGAAAGGCTGTTGAACTGTTTGAGGTACTGCTGTATGTTTTCGTTGGTGCTGAGGTAGGCTATTGTCTTTTGCTGGAACTGAATTCTCCAGTTGAGCTCATCGAGTTCTTTTTGCTGCAGCGGTGTTAAGTTGCTATTGCTTTCCATTTTTAAATTGGATTGAGAGATTAAAATAGTGATCAGCCGACAGAAATAAAAATATTTGGGGTTTTATTTTAATACAACAGCCGGGTGCTGTTTTGATGGAGTGGTTTGCAGGATGTAAATGGACCGCTACGACGGCTGTGTTGGCAGCGGCTTAGAAAACTTTGCAGGCGGTCGCGGGTTTGATTTCTTTATAGTATAGAAAGCATTAAGGCATGCGCCATAAGGTGCCGGAAGTTTCTTTACGCCAGGGACCAGGGTAACGGTTGTTTGCTTCAGTCGTTGTTTTTATTGATGCCATCGTTCTGTGTTGCACACGAAGCAGCCGTGCCCTTATTACAGGACACGGCTGCGTTGCAGGCTATAATGACTGCTACGCATGTTTCTTCTTCCTGGAAAGAAAGAGCATGGCCGTTGTGACCACCAGTGTGGTCACTGCTATTTTTTGGATCAATCCTTTGCGGTTATATTTCCATTCGGCCTTCCAGCCTTTTTCTACAAAAAGGTTGGGAACGATGCCATGCCGCAGGTCGTCAATGATGCCTTCCACTACGGCCACACGGTCGGCTACTACCAGCGGAAACCAATGCAGGTAGGTAGATTCGCTGTGCTTAAAAGCATATCGCCTGATGACGCCACTCAGGCCCGAAGGCGGCGTGGAGGTTCCAAACACCCTGGATACCGTTGGCCGTTCTATGGATTTTAATAATTCTACCGTTTGCGGTTGCTGCGGCGGCTTTTCATAATGAATGCGCTCATGGTCGGCACCGTTGTAGTGCTTTATTGGATACGTGGGGTTGTTATCGGGATCGGAATCGTGGCCCCAGCCCGGGATGTCTTTTGGGGTATTGGCTATTTTCCTGTCCATTCCGGGATCTACTATTTTTTCCATAAAATTTATTTTAGGCAGCCTTCATGGCTGATGGAGGAATTAATACGGGTTTAATGATATTGTCTTGCTTGGCCGAGAACATGTGATATCCTTCAGACACTTCTTCCAGCGGAATGCGGTGGGTGATGATCCCTTTTGGATTTAACCTGCCCGCCATCACATGGTCTATCAATCGGGGCATAAGGCGCTTTACCGATGCCTGGTTGGCACGAATGGTAAGGCCCTTGTTCACTACATTGCCAATGGGCACCATAGCATCTAAAGGACCATACACGCCTACAATGGAAACAATACCTCCTTTCTTTACGGAGTTGATGGCCCAATGCAGGGCGGTAGCAGAACCGCCGGTCAACAGCATCTTCCGGCCCAAAAGGGTTTGCATGGTATCTCCTGCGGCTTCGCAACCCACAGCGTCAATACACACATCGGCCCCGAACCAATCGGTTGTCTTTTTCATGAACACAACAGGATCGTCCATGTCTTTGAAATTATAGGCTTCGCAGTAGGCATAGTTCCGGGCAAACTCGAGGCGGTAATCCAGGTGGTCAATGATGATCACCCGCCCGGCACCAAACAGCCATGCGCAACGGGCCGCCATGATGCCAATAGGCCCGGCCCCAAAAACACAAACGGTATCGCCAGGCTGAATGCCGCCCATTTCTGCCGCCTGGTAACCGGTAGGCACTACGTCGGTCAGGAGTACGGCGTCATCGAGGTCCATTCCTTCAGGAATTTTTGTAGGGCCTACGTCGGCATAGGGTACCCGCACATATTCGGCCTGCCCGCCATCAAACCCACCTGCCGTATGCGAATAGCCAAAGATGCCGCCTACCGCTGTGGCCTCCGTGTTGGATTCGTGGCAATTGCCAAACAGTTCCTGCTTGCAAAAGGGACAAACGCCACAAGCAATATTGAAGGGCACCATCACCTGATCTCCCACTTTCAGGTTTTGCACGCCGGGCCCAATTTCTTCCACCACACCTGTAAATTCATGTCCGAAGGTCATGCCCACTCTTGTGTCGGGTACAAGGCCATGGTACAGGTGCAGATCAGATCCGCAAATACAGGAACGTGTTACACGCACAATAGCATCATTAGGATGCTCGATCTTCGGTTCAGGACGATTTCGTTCCAGGCGAATACGAAATGGCCCCCTGTAATTCATTGCCAGCATAGAGATGTTTTAAATTGAAAATAGATTTTGAGAACTGTTCCGCTTAGTAAAGAATGGGATGGGAGAAGGAATAGTATAAAAAATGTGCCGCTATATGAAGACGTATAATGTAGAAGCACTACAATGAAATATGTACTTGTTTGCAGACGGCTGAATGTTGTTGGTACTCATCAATCAATAGCCGAAGGAGAATCGGAATTGACAATGCCTAATTTTTCTACTGCTAATTGAGCGGCAATTTGCGAGGCGTCTTTTTTGTTGAAGGCTTTGCCTTGTGCAATGACCTTTCCGTTGATAACGGCGCCAATGGTGAAGAGGCGGCGGCCATTTTCCAGTTTTTCATCCAGGGTTTCAAACTCCAGCTGCTTGCCGTTCTTATTGGCCCAGCCGTATAGTTTGTTCTTATGGTTGATCTCTAAAATTTCAAGATCGTCGACAAACATGTGGGGCATGATGATTCTTTCGGTTACCCACCTGCCTGTTTTTTTATAGCCCCTGTCCAGGTACACAGCGCCTACCAAAGCTTCTAAGGTGTTACCAAAAATCTGGCTGGTTTTCAGCGAAGCGTCTGATTTGTTGTAGAGTGTTATTTTCTTCAAACCCATCTTCACGGCAATGTCATTCAACTGCTGGCGGTTCACCATCTTGCTGCGCATTTCGGTAAGAAAACCTTCTTCTTTGTAGGGATAGCGTTTGAATAAATAATCGGCGACGAGTGCACTTAAAATAGCATCGCCCAGGTATTCGAGCCGTTCATTGTTTTCGTCAAGCGTATCTTTTACCGAGCGGTGGGTGAGTGCCGTTTTGTAAAGAGAAACATTGCCCGGAGCATAGCCCAACACACCTTTCAATTGTT
>JBQCHB010000478.1:0-2907 GCA_051955075.1 Flavisolibacter sp. | reverse complement strand
ATAATTAACAGGTTGCTTAAGTAAAAAATGAAGAGGCAATGAGAATAAATAATTTGCATTCAACCAGCCTTTTGGCAAGTTAAGATAACTGGTTTTGCAATTTGGCAGCATTCGATGAGGAAGGCGTTTTCAGCGAATTTCGGTAAGCTAAGGAAATACATTCTGGAATTTACAGAAGTTTTTATGAGCAGCTTATAATTATCATAAGGACTGTTTAAAATATAATTTGATCCCTGCTGTTTTGTTACCTTTGCTGCGTTTTTTAAGACTATTTTTGGGTAAATGAATAACATCAGAAATTTTTGCATCATTGCACATATTGACCATGGAAAAAGTACGCTGGCCGACCGCTTACTTGAATTTACACATACGGTTAACGACCGTGAAATGCAGGCGCAGGTACTGGATAACATGGATCTTGAAAGGGAGAAAGGGATCACTATAAAAAGCCATGCCATCCAGATCAATTATAATTTTGAAGGCCAGGAATATATTTTAAACCTCATTGACACTCCCGGTCATGTGGATTTCAGTTATGAGGTAAGCAGGGCATTGGCTGCCTGTGAAGGCGCTTTGCTTTTGGTGGATGCCACTCAAGGTATCCAGGCGCAAACCATTTCAAATCTATATCTCGCCATTGATAATGATCTCGAAATTATTCCGGTTCTCAACAAAATAGATATGGATGGAGCAATGATCGCTGAAGTGGAAGACCAGATTATTGACCTGATTGGATGCAAACATGAAGACATATTGCACGCCAGCGCCAAAACAGGAGTGGGCATTGAAGAAATCCTCCATGCCATCATAAAAAGAATTCCTGCTCCTGAGGGCGACCCTGATGCACCGTTGCAGGCATTAATTTTCGACAGCGTTTTTAATAGTTTCCGTGGAATAATAGTGTATTACCGCGTGTTTAATGGTGTGTTGAAGAAAAACGATAAAATTAAATTTTCAAATACGGGTAAAGAGTATAATGCAGACGAGGTGGGCATTTTGAAAATGGGTATGATGGCAAAAAATGAAGTGAAAGCAGGCGATGTGGGCTATGTAATTACCGGTATCAAAAATGCTAAAGAAGTAAAAGTGGGAGACACTATTACTACCACAGCCAACCCCTGCAAGGAATCTATTAAAGGCTTTGAAGAAGTGAAGCCGATGGTGTTTGCAGGAATTTTTCCGGTAAATACAGATGAATTTGAAGAGCTGCGTGATTGCATGGAGAAGCTTCAGCTTAATGATGCATCACTCACTTTTGAACTGGAAACTTCGCAGGCTTTGGGTTTTGGCTTTCGTTGCGGATTTCTTGGAATGCTTCATATGGAAATTATCCAGGAAAGACTGGAAAGGGAATTTAATCAGACAGTAATCACCACAGTGCCCAACGTGGGATTTTTCGCCTACACTACCAAAGGGGAAAAAATTACAGTCAACAACCCCACACAAATGCCTGATCCTAGCCGGATCGAAAAGATAGAGGAACCTTATATTAAGGCGCAAATCATTACAAAACCGGACTACATTGGAAACATCATGTCGCTTTGTATTGGCAAAAGAGGCATTCTTACCAATCAAACCTACCTGACGCCCACCCGCGTGGAGCTTAGCTTTGAGATGCCTTTGACAGAAATTGTTTTCGATTTTTATGACCGTCTAAAAAGTGTAACGCGTGGCTATGCATCTTTTGACTATCATCCCATCGGTTACAGGGAAAGCGATATTGTAAAAATGGATATTTTATTAAATGGCGACAAAGTAGATGCACTTAGCTCATTAATTCATAGAAGCAGGTCGCAGGAATTTGGAAGAAAACTTTGTGAAAAACTGAAGGAACTTGTACCACGACAGCAATTTCAGATTGCCATCCAGGCAGCTATCGGCGCAAAAATTATCTCACGCGAAAATATCAGCGCTATTAGAAAAGACGTAACTGCCAAATGCTACGGTGGCGACATCAGCCGGAAAAGAAAGTTATTGGAGAAACAAAAAGAAGGTAAAAAAAGGATGAAGCAGATTGGTAATGTGGAAGTGCCGCAGGAAGCGTTTCTGGCAGTATTAAAGCTTGATGAATAAATCTGCCTGCAACAACCCCATAAAGTCTTGTTAATAAGCTTTTTTTCGCAATTTTCAAACATGATATCACGTATATGCCTAGGTATCACCAGTTGGATTAAATAAGAAAAAATATTACTTTTCGAAAAATTTGCTTATGTCCGAAATCGAGTTGAATAAAGAAATGAATGTAGAGGTGAACGTCCGCCTGATTCGTAAAGGCGATGATGAGCCTTTATCAGGAAGGGAATTTAAAGTTCGTTTATACGATAAAGATATTTTTAATGATGATTTTTTGGGTGAAAGTAATCCGGACGAAGAAGGATTAGCAAGCTTTGTTTTTACTCCCCAAGATTTTTTAAAGCCTGTCCAACTGGACAAAAAGCCGGATTTTTATTTTGTTGTTTATAAAAACGACCTGGAGATTTTTAAAAGCAAAGTAATGTCCAACCTTGATCTTTCAGACGTTCAGGAATTCATCATGAAAGAAGGTCATGTAATAGACCTCGGCACTTTTTTGATAAATGCAGACTAATTCAGAGTTCTTTCATTATCTGCGCAAACAATTCATAAGAATGAAGCTTTGCTTCCTGGTCATAGATATTTGAAATAATCATTATCTCGTTCATTCCTGTTTTTTCTAAAAGAATTTTCAACTCTTCTTTAATAGTGCCAGCGCTTCCAATAAGAGAAAGTTGCAGCATTTGTTTTGCAGCTTCTTCTTCATATTCGGTCCATATTTCATTCATGTTGTCTACAGGAGGCTGCAAACGTGTACGCCTACCCGTTATAATACCGATAAACATTTGGTACAATGATGTAGCAAGACGGGCGGCTTCCTGATCTGTATCAGCC
>JBQCHB010000477.1:0-30546 GCA_051955075.1 Flavisolibacter sp. | reverse complement strand
TACAGCCACTGTGAATCTAGCGTCAGGTGCATACACGATCGATCTTCGCATTTCAAATGCAGCAGGTACACAATTGTTAGAAAAAATTGTTACCATCAATATTGTTGACGCCGCACCCTTTGAAACAGCACCAGAATTGGGAGCTACTTCGGAATCTATAACCGTTGTAGGTAACGAATCATCTACAATAGGTTTAGGCAGTGCTCCTGAGACGGTAGAAGTAGAGAAAGTAGGCGACGATCCCTGGGTTATTCATGTAAAGGTGGTTGATAAAAATGGTGTTCCTTTTAACCCCAAAAATGGTGAGATTATTAAACGGCCGAATAGTGGCTTGAATCCAAATCCACCTTTTTTGCAAAACTTACAAGCATATACACTTAGCTATATTGCTACAGATACGGAAATGCAATTTCCGTATGCTGTGGTTCCTATGCCTTTGCAATCTCTTGGTAATGGATTTCACCAGTACTATCGTATCCCTTATCAATTTATTCATGTTGATGGATATGCAGATGACGCATACAATTTGAACATTCGCTTCCCCCTGCGGATATGGTTGCCTGGTACTTATAATGTTACGGTAAAGTTGCTAAATGTTACTCATAGATAAAAAGCAAATGTTGCTTAAGATCTGCACTTGCTGATAATAAGTCCATTTGTTTCATTTTTAATTTGCCGTTTTGTTCTATTATTGATTCTTAATTATAAAGCAGGATAAGGAACTCCATCGATTATGAGTTCCTTTTATTCTCTTAAGTTTCTGACCATTGTTTCTCAACTAACGTCTGCACTCCAGGTAATTGAATATTGCCTAGAGTGCATGTTTTCATCTGCATAACCGTTTGCATTATTCCTCAACCGCTAACTATTTTAATTCACAATAGCTATAAACCTTTGGTAGGAGAGCAGTAAACTAAAATTTTTTTGAAGTCTATTGCTGGCCAAATCACCGCCATCAAGGCGAAAGGTTGATGTGTATGCGAAAATAGCGCCACCTATAAAATTTTTATGATAATCGGACCTGCAGGGACGCTTCATTAGTCACCGCTACCTTTATAAATGTTGGCGTTATCCAAGCGCAATATCTTATCTGATATGCTTGCACTATCGCAAGCACAAACTATATTTTAACTTTAAGACTTTCATCTCCCTTTGTTTACAATATTAGCGACAATGCAAAAGAAACATAGAAAGAAAAGTAAAATTTGGTGTATAAGTTCTTAGCACCTTTTCAATTAAAAGGAACAATGACATAGTGAATTTTCCTGCTGAAAGAACTATGTACAATGTGGATTTCTCTTTTTTGCGCAAACGTTTGTACTGTCAGTTCAAACGTTTGCGCAGTTTGCATAAAGTCCTTGTGATTTTTTTGTTAAATCTATTCTTTATAGTATCGTGTAGTGATTAGCACATGCCTTACAGTACTTGTTTTTCATTAACAAAGCGCTTTGTAAGCATTCATTTTAAAAGATCAAATCAACTGACTAATGAGAATACGATTGAGCTGTCTTACCATTAATTTTAAGTCACTACTTGTTGGGACAATAGTTTTTCATTCTGCAGTTCTTAACGCACAGGATTCTTCCTTAACCGAGAAAATAGATACAATTGAAGTAAACGTTGCAAGCAATTTAAAAGCATCACTGGCGGAAAAATCTCACGTGCTGTATCAGGTGCCTATGCGTAACATTAGTTATCATCCTTACATTTCTTTACAGCAGCAATTAAAAGGCAATTTGGTAGGCGTATACGTACAGGAGCCAAGTGGAGAGCCTGGTACCGAGCAAAATATCTTTATTCACGGCATTGCTTCTCCGCTTTTGACAAGGCAAGATCTGTTTGACCAGCAGGCTGCCATTTTTTTAAATGGTATTCCACTTACGCATGACAATCCTTTTGCTTACGAAATACAGAAATATGATTTCAACCGCATTGGACCCGCTACAAATTTGTTTACGTCTATTAATCCCAATAATATACAGTCTATTGAAGTGATCTCTGATCCTGTAAAGCTGGCAGCATTGGGGCCTGTAGCTGCAAATGGAGCCATCTGGATCACTACAAAAAAAGCACATGCTGGTTACCGTGAGATAAGTGTCAATTCTTACACAGGCTTGGCAATGCGTCCGCAAATTACCCCGGTTAATGCTGCTTATGAGAATAATTTTCGCAAGCCTTTTTATGATAAGTTTGGAACTATTGATGATCGGTTGAATTATCCTCCTTTTCTACGCGACTCTACCAATGCCGACTATTATGGCCCTGCCAATTGGTTGGATGTTTATTATAAAAATGCTTTGTTGTACAATGCGGATATGAGTTTGACCGGCGGGTCGGAAAGAGCCAACTTCAGGTTTTTTACCGGGCTTACAAAAAATGCCGGTAATGCTGACAATACAGCCATCAACCGCTACACCGGTTCGTTTTTTATTAACGTAGCACCGCTAAAATGGGTTATGGTTTCCAGTATGATCAATTATAATAAACTGGATAGAAAAAGAAACCGGAATATCCGTGACAGGCTTGCTGAACAGAGATACATACCCGATCTCATCAATCCCTTAACTCCTAATCAGAATTTATACAATGCTTACTTGAACGAGTTCAATAAAGTAATTGATAAAAACACCTCAGATGTGGTGCAGGGTTATCTGTCTGTTACTGCGGCTATCAAAAAGTTTGACTATAAAGGACAAATAAGTTTTGATTATAGTGAAGGCCTTCGGGACGCATTCTGGCCAACGACCTTGTTGGAGGGCAACAATTTTGTGTCTAACTATTTTGGATATAACCAACGTGTTGTTGTTGGCAATACGCTTAGCTACCGGTTTGATTTTAACAGCCATCAAAAACTTTCTTTGCAGGCAGGCCAGAATTTTATGGCTGATGTAAATAAGTATGATTATGCCTATGCGTATAATAGCCCCAATGACTTCATAAAAATTAATGTGGTGAATGGCGATCCAAACGCTGGCGACTACCTTGATCCGAGAGGATTTAAGGTTTACTATTTCCCCGGCAAAATGCAATCGCGGCTGGCTTCGTTCTTTGGACAGGCAACGTACGCACATAATGACATTTTTAAGCTAAGCGGCATTGTAAGAAGAGATGGGTCTTCCAATATGCAGCCTGATAATCGCTGGTTTACAAGTTTCTCTGGCGCTGCGGGCTGGAATATAAAAAATCACCTGCTTACTAATTCAGAAAAAATAAGTTCTCTTTCTTTTAATGCGTCCTTTGGCCGCCTGGGAAAATTATTGAGCGATGACCGCTTTTCCGCCGGCCCCCAATATCGGGTGGATTTGGGCTGGGGCAACGAACCTACGCTTGGTTCTTATGCTGGTATTCCCGGTATCTCACGTCCCTACACCAGCGGATGGGTAGGCTATGGCATTCCATGGTCTTATAGCGATAAACTAAATGTAGGCCTGGAGGTAGGTTTGGCAAAAGAAAGGATTCAACTATCTCTTGATGTTTACAACCGTGATGATAAAGACATGTTGCTTCCTATTCCGGTTGCTTCTGAATGGGGCTACACCGGCGCCTATCAATCGGGGCTGAAAGTAAACAACAAGGGCATTGATCTTTCTATAATGGCCGATGTGATTCCAACTTCTGCCAATGGTTTCAACTGGACAGTTACCGCTAATGTCAATTACAATAAAAATAAATTAAAAGCGCTGCCCGGCGGATTAAGTGAATTGATCATCGGCAACAACAAACTGGTTGTGGGCCAGCCCATCGATGCTTTCTGGCTGTTGCACAATGATGGCATTTATAACACCGATGCTGAAGTGCCTGTCAATCCGCAAACTAACGCACCGTTAAGTTTTCATGGTGTTGCGTTGAAAGCCGGTGATCCGCGTTGGGCCGATGTGAATGGAGATTATGTCATTAACGATCAGGATAAAAAGCTGGTAGGTAACTATATGCCGAAAGCTACGGGTGGATTGGGAAGCTCTATCGGATACAAAGCGTTTGCACTTGATTTTCAATTTTATTTTGCCATAGGCCGCAATGCGCTGAATAATTATGCATCTTCAAGACTGGACTTCATTAATACAGAAGTAAATAACAATATTAACTCTGTAAAAGAAATCACCTTCTGGGAAAAGAAGATGGATTTTTCTCAATTCCCCATTTATAACCCATGGAGTTCTGTTGTTGCTTATCGCACCGATCAGGATCTGTTCTTAGAAAATGCATCTTTTGTAAAACTGCGTTCTCTTTCACTACGCTGCAATCTGTTACAAAGCCTGATCAAAAACAAAACGCTTAAAGGGTTCAGTGTATATGCAACAGCTACCAACCTGTTTACTATCACATCGTTTAGGGCCGACGATCCTGAACTGGTAAACTACAACGGTATATACCAGGGTTATGGATTACCTATTCCACGTTCAGTAATTGTGGGAGTTAAAATAGACCTGTAAAAAACAGAATAAACGAACTAAAAATTGTTATCAAACAATACGTGTATAATTATGGCTACCATTAAAAGTATTGGAAGATTTAAAATAGTGCCGGCAGTGATCCTTGCAATTGCAATGGTTTCCTGCAATAAGCAACTCGATTTAGATTCTTCGCGCCAGGCAAATGAAGAAGGCCACTGGACGAAGTATGAAGATGCCCGCAGCGGACTAATTGGCTTATATGGTTTGTTTCGTGCAGCCGTAGCCGACAACAATGCGCATTGGATGTGGGGCGAGTTAAGACAAGGCGATTTTAAGTCGGTTTTTCGCCCCGATCTGAAAGCAGTAACTGAGGGCAACCTAAACGCTTCTTTCCCGTTAATGCAAAGCATTACCAACTGGCGCCGTTTTTATGCCGTGATCAATGCCTGCAACTTGTTTATAGAAAGAGCAAATGGTTGCCTGCAAGACAAGCGATACACAGAATCGTATTACAAATTAGATATTGCACAAGCCAGAACCATAAGGGCCTTTGCCTACTTTTATATGGTGCGGATCTGGGGCGACGTTCCTTTGATCACGCAATCACACGATGGGCAGTTTGAAACATTGCCACGCACGAACCAGGACGCAGTGCTCTCTTTTGCCGAACAGGAATTGATCGAAGCTGCACAACGACTTCCTTATTTATACTCCGGCAATGACCCCGAACAATTATTCCCTAATAATTATTACGGAGCAGATCAGGCTACCTGGCTCAATACTCCTTTCAATAAACTGGCCGCTTATGCCATTCTCTCTCATATTTGTGCCTGGCAGGGCCGTTATCTTGATGTGGCTACGTACACCGAGTTTATTTTAAATAATTATACAAAAAGTAACTTAAGCTTTATTAGTGTTGACGAGTTGGTAAGCCCTTCGGGTTTCTTCCAGGCGGGTAATGAAAATTACAATCAATTAGTTGCCTTCAACTTTATTTACAGCCGCGGCGAAACCACTACTGATGGGCACATTGAGCAACTGACACTTGCCAATACAACTAACTACCCTATGTCAAAGCAGTTGCCTGATATTTATGTGCCTAAAGATTCTATTTCAAAAATTTTTATTCCGGGCCAGGGCAACGACGAACGTTTTGGAATAGATATCAGGTACACACCTGCGCTGATACTTACCACTTACTTTGAAAATTATAATGCAGAAGTACCGGTGTTTAAAAAGATTCGTGTGGTGAATGGAAATGTGTCCGGAAATTTTGCGGTCTTCAATTCATCTATTGTATTTACAAGGCTGGAAGAAATAAGATTGCTGCGGGCAGAAGCTCTGGCTGTTGTAGGGGCCCAGGATCAGGCAGTGGTGCAATTAAATGCCGTACGAACAAGTCGCGGTCTTGAGCCGGTAACACTTAGTCCTTCTGTTGATCTGCTCACAGAAATTTTTGCAGAAAGAAGACGTGAACTCATGGGAGAAGGCTGGCGATGGTACGATCTTGTACGCTACAACCGGCTAAAGAGAAACAATCCTGCATTTAACGATTTGCTTGATAAGGGAGGCATTTACTGGCCCATAGCACAGGAAGTGCTTAACCGTAATCCAAAAATTGAACAAAACAGCTACTGGCGATAACACCAGGTACAAACCCATAAACAGCGTATGAAATTGAAAGCATTCAAAAACTATTTTTTTCTGATAACAACGGTTGCTGTCATTTGTGTGGCTGGCTGTACCAAATCAGATAACTATTATAAAAACTACACAACTACAGCGGGCAACTTCAGCGGCGATGCACTGGAATACCTGCAATCGCAACCTGGTGTTTACGACTCTATGCTGTTAGCTATTAACAGGATTACCGGACTAGCCGATACGTTGAGATCGGAGGAGATTACGGTGTTTGCGGTAAGCAACAGAAGTTTTACAGTGGCTTTACAAAATATCAACCAGGCACGCCTCGATTCTATACCTTCCATGCCGCCCGTGTTCATCAGCACCATCGATTCTGCTACCCTGGATACCTTCTTGTGCAGGTATATTTTAAGAGGTCATGCTACCAGCGATAGCCTCATAAATTTCACAGATGGTCGCTTGTATCCTTCTATACGGTACAGCTATCCCATGCAAATGCAGTACAGTCAAACAAACGCATCAGGTTTCAAAAACGGAGGTCCCAAAGCCATCACATTCAGCGATCCGAAAAATTCCATTTTCACCAGGTATTGGGTCCGTGTTAATACCATTACCGTTGATATAAAAACCTCAAACGCCATAGTTCACCTGTTGCCGCCAAATCATGACTTTGGTTTTGGCGATGACTTTATCCGCAGCGTAAACAGGCGATGAAAGGATTAAATGTTTAACAGTAGAAGATAATTCAGCATGAAAAAATATAGCTTAAAAACCACCCGCTCACTTAAAAGCCTTGTTGTTGCTTTGGTAGTGTTGTGTATTGTTGATTCCTGTAAAAAATATTTGCCCGAAGAAAGGGAAACAGTTGGAGAGGATTCTCAGTTTACAATAGAATCCCTGCAACCGGTGTTGGGCCGCACGGCTTATTTTCCTAACACATTTTTTAAGGGAAGCACTACCTACCCTTCTGATTTTAAAATTGTAAATGTGCGCAGAAGAAATGGTGATGCCGCTCCCGAGTTAACAGATGTATTTCCCGTAAAGGTTTGGAAAAAAGCTTACGACGGCACCGAAAAAACTTTGGAGGAGATTGAAGCGAAAAGGCAGTTACAATACCGTCCTATTTTCGAGATCAATCCACATTCGGGCGAGTTTGTTATGTGGGGAGAAGCAAGATCTTCTTTTGTAAGGTCGCAACCTGATTCAGGTTATTTGTTTGATGTTGAACTAAGCAATTCGGGTGGCAGACGTTATTACCGCAATTTTAAACTAATGCCCTTTAAAGAAAGACCTTACGAACCTTCAAACTATAATGCCATTACAGGGCAACCACAGTCTAACGGAATTTTCCCAAGCGAAGTAAATTTTATTAAAGGCAGCTCTAAAGATCGTTACCTGTCTTTTTCTGATATTGATGTCTTTATTAGAAAGAGAATAGATCTTACAAAGCCTGGCGGCAATAATACGCTTACGTTTAAATTTTTAGATACTTTATACAAGCCTATCAATCCTGCAAATTTTGCCACTACCGATTGGGCAAACCTGGTGCATGGCTTTGATATGCAAATGACCGATTCTTCTGTAACCTACAAAGTAGCTTATCCTATTCCACTGGTAGAATACCCAACACAATTTACAACACGTGACGGCAGAAGAGCGAATGTCCGTTTCAGTTACTCCCGACTTGGTTTTGGAGGGTTCAAAGAAAATGCGGTGTTCGGATTGGACTTTGCCATTTACGAACCCGGCGACTGGGAAATTGTATTTGCTTTCAAAAACGACAATCCAAAGTTTATCAATGACTAATTCAGGCCTATCAAATTTAAAATACGCAAAACCCACTCAAATGAGATTAAAGTTTTACCTGCTTGCGTTTAGTTTATTTGCGCTATGCTGCACGGAAAGTTTTGCTCAAAATAAAATAACCGTAAAAGGAGTTGTAAAAGATAAGAACACCAATGCTGGCATCAGCGGTGTAACTATTTCCGTAGGAAAGCCTCCCAAGCCCCTGGCCACTACCGACGCCAAAGGAGCATTTAGTATTGTTGTTGATGCGGGTGCTGTACTGCAATTCTCCTATAGCGGATTTGAAACCATAAGCCGCACGGCTCTTTCATCCGGTGCTTCGCTTGAAATTACCCTTGCCCCAAGGCAAAATTCGATGTCGGAGGTAATCGTTCAGGGTTTCAAAACCAAAACAAGAGAAACTTCAACCGGTTCAAGTACGGTTATTAGTGGTAAGGCTTTGCAGGATGTACCGGTTTCTAATGTAATGGAACTTTTGCAAGGGAAAGTGGCAGGCTTGAATATTCAAAACAATACGGGCTCTCCCGGTGCGATGGGTACTATTAATATGCGTGGATTGTCAAGCATCAACGTCACGTCCGATGGTTTTTTAACGCCTACTTCTCCATTATTTGTGATCGATGGTGTGCCGGTGGATGTAAACACCAATTATGAATATGGCTTTCAGGGCGGTGGTCCGGGCATCAGCCCTTTGTCACTCATTCCACCGGAGGATATTGAGCAAATGGATTTTCTGAAAGACGCAGCTGCCACTTCGCAATACGGTTCCCGCGGTGCTTATGGGGTGATCATCGTAACTACCAAACGCGGTAGCTCTAAAGTGCCTATCATCCAGTACTCTTCTAACTTCTTTATGAAAAGCCCGCCCAAGCTTAGAAATGTAATTGGAGGTAAAGAAGAGCGGCTAAACCGGATAAGAGCCATTATGGCTTACGATACCAGTTTTGCCGCGGCACAAGCCCTGATCAATGAAACGGCATTTTTATCAGACAGCTTAAATGCCTACTATAATAATGCTACCAACTGGCAGGATTACTTTTTCCGTACCACGTACAACCAGCAGCATAACTTAAGTATTTCCGGTGGAGATGTGAAGTTTAATTACAAAACCAACTTAAACTATTACCAGGAAAACGCTATTGTTGAAAATACAGGGTTCCGCCGCTACTCGCTTAGCATGAACGCTGCTTACCAGCCTACCGATGCATTTAAAGCAATGGTAAACCTGAGCACATCGCTGGGGCAAAAACAAAACGGCAGCGGGGTAGGCTTAATTCAAACGGGCATCGCATCCGGCGCTTCTACATCTTCGTTGTTACCGCCGCCATCGCTGTTCTCGGAAAACAACAGTGTATTAGCTGCATCTACGGTTCGAAATAATAACAAAACCTCTAACATTTCTTCAAGTTTTGATATATCGTATGAACCCATAAAAGGCATCCGTTTCGGTAATTTATTGAGCTATAATTTTAATTCTGGTACAGCAGACCGCTTTACTGCTTCTTCTTTGAACTATGGTTCCTCAGAATCCTATAGCTACAACGACCGGACCTATACATTGTACAACCGTTCCATTATCAACTTTGTTAAGTCGCTTAATGGTGTGCACAATTTCAGTGGCTATGTATTTAATGAAATTAATAGCTACGGTTTCAAAGCTAACGCTATCAGGTTAAATCAAACCGCACACGACCAGATTGAAGGACCGATTGGTTACAACCCGAACCTCACAGACGGCGGTACATTAAACAATATTAAAGACACCCGGCAACATGGTTACGGAGGCTCCTTTTCGTATAACTATGACCGTAAGTATATCATTGATTTCAGCTATCGTTTCGACGGGCTTTCCACCAATGGACCTTCGCAGGGGTATTCTCAAAACCCCGCCATCAGCGCCAGGTGGAACTTTGGTAAAGAAAAGCTTTTTGATAAGGCCTATTGGTTGAATTACGGTTCGTTGCGGGCAAGCTGGGGGCGCAATATCAAGCCTACCGGAAACATTTTTGATGTATACGGTAAATACATTGCAGGTTCTCAGTACAACAATGACCCAACTGTAACAATTGACTTTGCAACAGCACCCAATGTAAACTTTTTGCCTGAAACCCAAACGCAGTCTAACCTGGCATTGGAACTGGGCCTGTGGGACAATACTGTAAGCACAACCTTAGAAACTTATTATCGCTCCATTGATAACCAGGTAATTGGCATATCGCTGGCTGATATTAACGGTTTCAAGAAAGTTCAAACCAACGCAGTGAGCCTTGTAAACTATGGTGTTGACTGGAGTGCGACGTTCCGCCTTTTTAAGCAAAAAGCCATTAATTGGGACATCAGTATAAACAGTTCTTTTAACCGCGATGTGCTTACCAAACTTCCTAATAATCTGCGCCAGATGGAAATTGATATTACTGATGCAGGCGGAAGTGTACCCATTATTTACCGTGTTGGCCGCAACTCTTTGTCTAACCTGTTATACTATACACAGGGAGTTTATGGCAGTACAGGTGATGTGCCGGTAAACCTCGCTACGGGTAAAAGACAACAGTTAGGTGCCGGATCAGGTTTTTATTTCCAGGGTGGCGATCCCCGGTGGACCGATGTGAACGGCGATTATGTAATTGACCAAAACGACCTGCTGCCTCTTGGTAACCCTGTTCCAAAAGTTACTGGTGGTATCGGTTCCCGAACGGCATACAAAAATTTTACACTGAACGTAAATATTACCTACACTTTATTTCGTGACCTCTTGAATTCTGCCATGGCGGGTATGTTTAACAATTATACCCAACCTACCAATATTAATGCCTTGCTGCCCATAGAAAATTTTAATTACTGGCGTCCTTCCGAAACTGTAAAAGACGCAGGAACGGTTAACGCTGCTTACCCCAACCCTTATGATTTTAGAAGGGCAGGTACGCTGCAGCCTTTCCGGACCAATCAAACGCTGTTTTTGGAAGACGGCTCTTACTGGAAGATCAATAACGTTGTTTTGGTGTACAATGTTGACAGGAAGTTTTTATCCCGCTTTGGTATGACGTCATTACGGCTATCCCTAAGCGCTAATAATGTGTACACGTTCAGTAATTACAGTGGCCCCGATCCAGAATTGGTAACGGCACTTGGCCGCGATATTTCGGGTGGGTTTCCTAATGCACGTAGCTATGCAGCGGGTATTAACATTCAGTTTTAATTAATCGAATTAAGCAGATAACCATGAAGCGTATTTTATATTTTTCCTTGCTGCTGATAATGAGTTTGAGCCTGGGTAGTTGTAAAAAATATCTCAGCCTCGATCCACCCAGCGATCTTTCGGGTAATAATTTCTGGCAAACAAAAGCCGATGTAGAACAATATACAAATGGACTGTATGAACTGTTTCGGCAGGCTGTATTTCGCAATGATATGCAGGCGCCTCCGGGCAATGATGAATTTCCCTTCTTTGCCTGGGGTGGTGATATGCGGGGTGCTCCCATACGTGCCAACAGAGATGGTTCCATTGCTTTCCGTGGCGAATATGTAGACAACCTTGCTTTCAATAACATCAGGGCTGTGCTTAATAGCGGTTATGGCGACTATTTTAATGCAGATCGCTTTACCCGATGGGATCGCTTTTATAAAGTGATTGCTTCGGCTAACATTTTATACGACCGTATTGAAGGCGTACCAGATGGCAAACTTACAGAAGCTGACAAAGCCCGATATAAGGGCGAAGCCGTATTCATGCGCTGCATCACTTATTTTTTTATGGTAAGGTTGTATGGCGATGTGCCTTATTATACCAATGCATACAACACAGATGCGCTGCCAAGAACACCAATGGTGAAAGTGCTTCAGGGTTGTGTCGCTGACATGAACGCTGCAAAGGAAGGTCTACCCTGGACCTACGAAAATACAGCCATGGTAGCGGTTAGGGCCATGAGGGGATCGGCTATTGCTTTATTAATGCACATGAACATGTGGCTGGCTTCTTTCGATTCGGATAACGAGAAGAGTTATTATGAAGCGGTAGATGCGTTAGGCGATGAATTATTGACCAGCACCACTTATGAATTGCTACCACTGAGCAGAAGCCGTGAGATTTTTAAAGGACGTTCAAAAGAAGGCTTGTTTGAAATTCCGCAGAACGTGAACTACGGGGAGTCTTTTGGTTACTCAGCTTTTTCTGATAATGTGCTTTATGCGCCATATAAAAACAGGGTTATCAAGGCCAGTTATCTTTCTTATAATCCTGATTTCATGGAAGAGATTTATCCACGGAGTGAACCCGATGGCCGCAAGCAGGCCTGGTACGATGAGCAGTATATGTACGATGGCAGCGGTAAGTTTTTAATGCTAAAGTTTACCAATGTTTATGCCAATGAAAATGCAGAAGACTTAAACCCCGATGATAACCAGACCGTGTTCCGTTTACCCGATGCTTATTTATTGCATGCAGAAGCTTTGGCAAAGCTGGGAAATTTTGCTGATGCCAGGCAAATGCTCAACAAAGTAAGAGCAAGGGCCGGGGCGGCAGATATTACAAGCTCCGGAGAAGAGTTAATTGACGATATTTTTTATGAACGCTGTCGCGAACTAATGGGTGAAGGACATTACTGGTATGATGTAGTGAGACAAAAAAGAATTATTGATTACAAGTATAAGTATGGATACCATTGCTCAGTTGAGCAATTTAAAGCCGGTGCCTGGACCTGGCCCATTGATCCTTCTGTTAGAGTAAACAATCCTAAAGTAACATTAAACGATTACTGGCAGTAATTAAAACGAACCATTGACTATGATATTAGTAGCATACATAAAAAAACTATTTGCCCTGTTACTGTTTGTTTCGGTAATGGGCGCAGTGGGCTGTCAAAAGAAAGATTATTTTTCTGATACAGGCACACATTCGCCCAATTTCCAGGGCAATGTATTACAATACCTTAAATCGAAACCCGGTATGTTCGATTCTGTTGCCAGGATTATTCATTTAGCTGGTATGGACGAAGTGTTTGAAAAAGAAGACATTACTTTTTTCGCACCTGCCGACTCCTCCATAAGGGCTACACTCAATTTTTTAAATATTGTTCTTTCTTCTCTCGGGCAAAAAGAAGTAAGGTCAATGGACCAGATTAAGCCGGAAGTTTGGCGTGCCCAGCTTTCCCGCTATTTGTTTAAAGGAAAGAAAAGCATGAATGACTTCCCCCAGCTAGACCCGTCCAACGTGTCTGCCTATCCCGGACGAATTTATACTTCTTACGATGGAGAAATCATGAATATTGGTGTGATCTATAACGATGCCGGGGGGGTGAAATATGCAGGCTACAGACAACTGTTGCTGTCTTACATTCCTTCTCAATCAACACCGCTTGACTATCAAAGCTGGTACCCGGTATATGTGGCTTCGGTAAATATAGCACCAACCAACGGTTATGTGCATGCGCTACGTTTTTCAAACCATGTGTTTGGATTTGAAATTAACCAGTTCATAGAAAATGCAATTGCCAAGGGAATTGATTAATCCGACAAAAAAATATTCTTCCATTCCATTTTATTGATATGATGCAACGACTAAAAATGACAGCAGGAAAAACAGCGATGGCCTTGTCTATTCTGTCATCAATATTGTTTTTTTCCTGTGTAAAATCAAAATTTGAACCGGTAGAACATTATCCCGACCCACCACCTACGCTTGTTAAGTTTTTAGACGGGGCGCCCAATCCGGCCATCGGCACGGAAGGCTCTGTTGTTACATTTAAAGTAAATGGCTTAAAAGGCAAAGAAGGGCAGTTTCGGTTTTTTATTAACCAGACCGAAGCTGAAGTAGTAGAGGTAGAGGAGAATACTGTAAAGGTGAAGGTGCCTGCCAATGCCAGCAGTGGCGGTGCTGCGGTGCTTATTAACGGGGAGTATTATTTTGGCCCCACATTTACAGTACGGGGTAAAGTTTCTATTGACCCCCTGTTTAAAACCGACGCTTACAGGAGCAATGGCGTTATTAGTGGTATTATTAAAGCATCCGGTTCTGACTATCTCATTTATGGCGGATTTAATGATTACAACAATAAGGCAACCACCGATAAGCCTATAACCGGTATAGCACTTATTAATAAGGATGGAGCTTATAGCGGTAGCCAGCTAGCCATGGGTGAAGAAGGGCTGAATGGCCTGGTAAACAGTGTTATTTTCACCAGCAGCAGTAAATACCTGGTGGCTGGTTCTTTCACTAAATACGATACGGTTTCTAATATCAACAATGTGCTTCGCCTGAACAGCGATGGCAGTTTGGAAACCATGGAAGTGGATGTGATAAATCCTGACCCCGTGAATTTTCCAAACGACGACAAGGCTACCGTACCATCTTTCAATGGTGGCACCTTAGGCCCTGTTTCAAAAATGTTTTACGATAACCAGGGAAGGGTTATTGTGGTAGGAAACTTTTTCGGTCATATCAGCACGTTTTATGAGAGGTCTACAAAAACGGGCCCCTATCTTGACAGGGTGCAAGCCAGCCAGATAATTCGTATGAATAATGACGGCTCTTTTGATTCTTCTTTCAACTTTAATAAAGCTGCAGGTAAAAGCTATGCAGCCGGAAATGGGTTTGTTTACGATGCGGTACAATTGTCAAACGGTAAGTTGATATTGGTTGGAAACTTTACCACCTTTAGCGGTTCGGCTGCCAATTATATTACGGGCATCAACATGGAAGATGGGCTGCCCGATCCTGATTTTAACGCCGGTGGGGCTGGTGCAGATGGTGCCATTACCCGGATAACCTACAATAAAAACACGCAGAAACTTTTATTGACCGGAAGCTTTAAGCATTATAATGGCCAGGCCGTAAATGGCGTGGTAATGATCAATGAAGATGGAAGTATTGATCCTGACTTCAACTTTAAAGCCATAGAAGGCGGTTTCCCAAATTTTGCAGGACAGCTAAATAATGGAAAGATCATTGTTTCAGGCAGCTTCACCAAATATGATACAGTAATAAGACCCGGCATTGTCATACTCAATGCGGACGGTACACTGGCTGAAGGCTATAATAATATAGGCCTCTTCCGAGGAGCAATTACAGGGCTTATTGAAACGCCTGCAGAGGCGGGTGTGCCTACGGTTATCCTGGTCGGTGAGTTCGACCGTTTTGATAACAAGCAGGTAAGCAACATTGTAAAAATTCGAATTGAAAATTAAACTATAAACTTTCTGCGATATGAATCAATACTTCATCCGGCACAGATCAGTTACGCAGCGCAGTATGCATTTACTGGCAGGCTTGTTTTTCCTGTTGGTTTCTTGCAACAAACCGTTTCCGGATACTTTAAATAAAGATTACGAAAGCGGCGGCCAGGATGCCATGCAGCGAAAAACGCTGCTGATCATTGTAGATGGTGCTGTGGGAGCCGAAGTAAAAGCAGCACTACCTCCAACGTTAAACAGCCTTACCGATTTTTCCATCTATTCCTGGGATGCGATAAATAGTTATAAAAGCTTGCAAGTTACCAATGCCAATGGCTGGTCAACCCTGCTTACCGGAACTAATAGTGATAAACACAAGGTTACCGGAAATGATTTTTCGGGTAACCAGCTCAATCTCTATCCTTCTTTATTTACAAGACTTAAGCAGGAAAAACCTTCTCTTCGTACGGTTGCTTTTACATCGTCTTCAGCCTTGTCGGACAACCTGACACAAGATGCGACTAAGAACATATCTCTTAACAATGATGAAGCAGTGAAAGATGCGGCGGTATCCGAACTTGGTTCAGATAATCCTGATCTTATCATGGCGCAGTTCAGCAGTGTAGAAGAGGCAGGCCAAACCTTCCGGTATTCGGCCACTGTACCCGAATACAAAAGTGCCATTTTACAGGTTGATGCTTATATTGGCGAGATACTAACAGCTATGCGCAACCGCCCAAGTTTCGAAAATGAGAACTGGATGGTGCTCATTACTTCCAACAAAGGAAGTAGCAACGTGTATACGCCTCCGGCGGGAACGCAGTGGAATGCTTTTAATGACCCTAACCGTAACACCTTTTTTATCAATTATAATCCAAGAATCATTAGCCAGAACCCGGCTAAGCCGTCAACTATTATTCCATACATAGGCAGTACGCCGTTATATGTTGATAATGCGAACAGCCGTTCCCGTGTTTTAAATCCGCAAACCAATATTGATATGGGAGCTACCGGTGGTTATACCATTCAGTGTAAAGTAAAAGTTCCGCCAGGCGATTATTATTACCCGGCAATATTAGGGAAGCGGGCAAGCTTCGACGGCGGCCAGGTAGGATGGGTATTCTTTCTTGAAGGCAATATCTGGCAGATCAATATGAGCCAGGCAGGCAACGGCAATCGTCAGGTAGCTGGCGGTGTCATTGCCGATGGGCAATGGCATACATTAACGGCAGTTATCAGGCAGGAAGGTTCTGCCAGAAATGTATATACCTATACAGATGGTGTGCCCGGCGGTGGCAAGACCAATATTGCCGATTGGGGCGACATGAGTAGCACCACACCTCTTACCGCAGGTTATATTCCCGGTTCCCGGTATGGAGGCAGCTATAGCCCTAACGATTTCAGGGTTACGGACATCAGGTTGTATAACACAGATCTTTCAGCAGACTATATAGCAGGGAACTACTGCAAAACAGATGTACCGGAAGATGATCCCTATCACGATAACTTATTGGGTTTTTGGCCCGCCACCACGGTATCTCCGGATAAGCAGATGCCAGATCTAAGTGGAAATAATAACCCGATGACAGTTGATAGCTACAACCCTGGCAGCTTTAGCGATATCACTTCCACTGTTTGTCCTAGCATCTCGGAAAGCATATATGGCACTGTGCCCAATTCTGTAGATGTGATTTTTCAAATTTACCAGTGGCTGGGAGTAATTGCACCGCCTTCGTGGGCACTTGATGGTAAAAGTTGGATACCTGCTTACTCCGACGTAAAAGGATAGCAACTAAGCGTATTGGCAAAACTGACTGAATAATAAGAACTAAAATAACGAACATGCAAAATCTTGTTCTGGCTAAAAAAATCAATCTTTTCCTCTTGGCATCTCTTGTGTTTGTAGCCTGTCAAAAAAAGAATGATTTTAATTACAAAGATGGCACACCTGGTGATGGAGAACTGGTGCCTAACATAACCGTTGATACGTCCAACAAAGAAGTGGATGTAAGCAAGTATGCACAGGCAAGGGTTTTCCCTGGCCTGGTATGTAGTGACGAACCAAGACTAAGAAACTACCAGCTTACAATGAATTTGAACTATAACTATGTAGGTCAGGATCTGCGCATCAGCGTTCCACCGCAGCCGCAGTTTAGTACCGGACTTTACGCTGCTCCCGGCGAGTTAATAACTATTGACGTTCCGCAGGGAGACTATTCCCTGTCGGCGCAAATTGGCGCCTGGACTGATAATCTTTCAGGCATACAAAATCCACCCCGCGACCCAATCATTTATACCCGTACACAATTGGCACCAGGCCGCAACTACCTGCGCAACTTATATGGTGGCCACATCTACATTTTTGCAGGCAGGCCTTTAGCCACGCCTTTGAATTTAGTATTTGATAACGTCGTGAAATCGCCTGATTTTGTACTGGGTGAGACGACGAATGAAGAATGGAAAACCGCTGTTCAGAAATCTTGCGTGCCTTGGCTGGAGTTGCGCAGCCAGAATATGATTTTTGTGGTGCCAAGGGAATATGTGTTGACCCGCCCTATTGCTGATGCAACAGCTGCCATGCAGGAATGGGATAACATCATAAAATATGATTATTATGAGTGGGAAGGATTGAAAGAAAATCCTTCAGAAGAAATTGACAAAGCACCTTTATTGCCCTGGCGCATAGTGCTCGATATTAAGCCCGTTGTGGGTTATGGGCATAGTGGCTTTCCCATTGTAGCGCAAAACGATTACTCATGGTATGACGGTATTGGGAATGTAGCACTTATTGATGGCGGCGGCAACTGGGGATATTATCACGAACTGGGGCACAACAACCAGCAAACAAGTTATTGGAGCTGGTCTTCCCTTGGCGAAACATCAAACAATCTTTTTGCTTTTAAAGTAGCCCACCGTTTAATGAGCCAGGTGCCGCAGGCATGGCCTCCTAAACATCCGGCACTTGCCACTGCCATACCCAATGCACTGAGTTTTGCTAAAGATGGAAGTGCCACTAAAGACTTTGATGGTACCGACAGCCGGATTGATGATCCGTTTGCAAGGCTGACGCCTTTCCTACAGATTTTTGATAAAGTGCCAGCCGGCATGAGCTACGATAGCTGGGGCTTTATGACAGAACTCTATAAAAAGGCAAGAAGGGCTAAACGTATATCATTGACTGATCAGGATAAAAGGGATTTTGTATACGAGGCGCTGTGCGATTATACGCAAAGAGATTGGAGTTATTTCTTTAAGGCATGGGGTATTAACATCAGTAATATTTCGCTTAATAAGATGCAGCAATATCCTATTATGAATCAAAAGATATGGGAATACAACCCGCTTACACGTACTGGGGGGGATGCTACCTTTAACCCCGATCCGTATGCTAAAAGCAACTGGACAATTTCTTCTTTCAGTTCGGAGGAGGCCGGAGGCGAAGGGCCGGTTAATGGATACGCCAAAGCTATCATTGATGGCGATGTCAATACCTTCTGGCATTCAAGGTGGTCAACTGGTGGTGGCACCCCGCCGCATATTCTGGTTGTTGACATGGGCAAGTCGTTAACTATAAACGGTTTTGTGTTTACGCAACGTCAGTCACTTACCAGGAATATTATGAATCTGAAGGTGGAGACAAGTAATGATGGTACCACATGGACAGCCGTAGCGGGTAGCCCCTTTTCGCTGGCCAGCATAAAGGAAAGCCAGACAAAAGGTTTGCCTTCTGCCATTACCTGCCGTTACTTCCGTATGACGGTACCTTCAAGTGCAGATGTATACGATGGTACCCAGTTTGCGGCGCTTGCAGAAGTGGATGTATTGAAAAATCCCGACCCTTACTACAGAGGTAATTGGGGTATTAGCTTTAGCTCGGAAGAAGCTGGTGGCGAAGGATCTGTGAGTGGTTATGCTAAAGCCAGCATTGATGGAAATATTGGCAGTTACTGGCATTCTGAATGGTCATTGGGCGGAGCTACGCCACCACACGTATTAACCTACGACATGAAACAGGCTTTACCTGTTAAGGGTTTCGTCTTCGTCCAACGGCAAAGTCTTACCACCAACATCAAAAACATACAGGTGGAAACCAGTATGGATGGCGTTACCTGGTCTACAGTAGCAGGCAGCCCTTTTACGCTAAGCAAAACGAAACCACCGCAGGCAAAAGGCTTACCGGCCCCTGTTACCTTCCGGTACTTCAGGTTAACTGTGCCCTCTAATGCAGATGTTTTTGATAATAACCAGTTTGCGGCGCTGGCGGAGGTTGATGTTTATCATCAGTAATGAAAATAAAGTACAAGTTGATTATTGAAAAAAAATAATTATGAGAATAAGCAAGATATTAACAGGTATGCTGGCAATTATGGTCTTAGTAGTATTTGTACTGCCTTCCTGTAAACGTTATGAAGACGTGCCCCCTTATTTTGAGCCGCAGGGAGATACTACCAAACCTGCAGCCCGCAAGATTTTAATAATTGGAATTGACGGCGCTGTAGGCAGTGAATACAAAGCTATACAGGCGCCGGTACTGGAGGGTATGAAAGCTCATAGTAAGTACACATGGGAGGCCGTGTCGGATGAAGTGACCACTGACGCGGCTTCGTGGAAGACATTGATGACGGGGATTTCCTACGGAAGGCATACTATTTCCGACAGTACATTCATCTATACTCAGCCAGCAGGTGCAGGCGAGCATGACGTTATTACTTCTTATCCTTCCTTTTTTAACTACATTCTTTCTTCCTCAAAACCCGATTTAAAAACAGTGTTCATCAGCCCCTGGAGTACACTTTTAGACAGGTTAGTACCGGAGGTGGAAAGCAAGGTATTAGTGCAAAGTGATCAGGCCGCAAAAGATTCAGCCGTAGCAAGATTAAAGAATACTAATGCTGATTTGATGGTTGTGCATTTCAACAGTCCCGCAGTGGCAGGAAGGGCCGATGAGTTTTCAGCTTCATCAGTAACATATAAAGATGCGGTATTGCAGGTAGATGGATATATGGGTGAAATTATGACAGCTTTAAAAAGCAGGCCCGAATATAACAAATCGGAAGAGTGGCTGGTGATTGTTACCGGCACGCATGGCGGCAACGGCAACAGTTATGGTGGCCCATCCGAAAAAGAAACCAACGTGTTCTCATTTTATTATAATGAGAACATGAAAGAGACAGAACTGATCAAAGGCGGTGCGTTCTCCGGAGTACAGTTGAAAGGGAGAGATGAATCTACCATCAAAGCGCAGGTGCTTGATGATGGTGGGTTATATAATCCTGGTACCGGTGAACAAACAGTTCAGATAAGAGTGAAAGGTACAGCGGGTTATTATCCGCACTTTTTTTCGAAAATGGAAAAATGGCCTTCAACACCGGGATGGTCTATGTTCTCGGCAGGCGGCAACTGGGCTATTTCTGTTCGGTCTACTACAAGCGGAGAAAGACGAATTCAAGGAACAGCGCCAACTGTTTTAGACAATCAATGGCATACCATCACAATTGTTTTTGCAGACAGTGCATCAAAAAAATGGTTAAGAAGATATAGCGATGGAAAGAGATTTAGTCAGGATGATATAACAAGCCTTTATAGTAACGGGGGCACTATTGCATCTAGTTCTCCACTGACACTGGGTTGGCAGGCTGATCCTGGTATGCCCGCAGTTACTTTTTATACTGCCGACGCTATGATTTTTAATACAGCTTTAACGGACGATGAAATCACGCAAACCCAATGCCTTAGCGATATTTCTCAACACGCAAAATATAGCAATTTAATCGGCTACTGGCCAGGTAATGATGGCTTTGGCAGCCGGTTTAGAAATATGGCGCCTGGCAAAAATTTCCATTTTATTCTTAGTGGACCTTTTCAGTGGGAAAACCTGGAGGATTTACCCTGCTCTACCTCGGCTGTTTCTTCCGATCCAAAAGTGAAAAGTCTTTTTGTGAAAAACGTAGATGTTGTTACCACTGCTTTATACTGGTTACGCATCCCAACCAAAACAACCTGGGGGCTTGAGGGTTCAACCTGGCTGCAGCAGTATGAGGTTGAATTTGTAAAATTATAAGTCATGTATAAAAGCCAGTGATTCAGTAATGGGCTCATTGGCTTTTGTTTGACAATAGCAATTTCATCTTGAACAACCGTTTGCACCATTCATCAACTGCTTATTGTTTTAATTTCACATTATGTAGAAAAACCTGTTTATTAATTTTTATGGTGCTAAAAGAACTGTGGCCATAAATGTCAGGAGGCCGATGAAAAATATTTTTTTAACTGTATTGAGTTTTTGTTTTTTGATAACGTTTATACAAGCACAACAGCTTTCGTATAAATGGTGGAATGCCGACACAGCAAATATTTTTGTAGAAGGACAAGCATGGCAAAAAGGACTTGCCAATAAATTCGACCGGCTTCCACAAAGAGTAAAAGACAAAGTGAGGCCGGCACTGTGGGCACTTTCTCAAAACAGCGCAGGAGAATATTTTCGGTTCAAAACGAATGCACCAACCATTATTGTCCGCTATGGCGTAAGCGGTGCGTTGTCTATGCCCCACATGCCTTCCACCGGAGTAAGCGGTGTTGATTTATATGCAAAAAATACAGATGGAACGTGGTCGTGGGCGCCTGGCAAATATAGCTTTCGCGATACCATTGAATACCGTTACAATAATATGGCGTTAGGCAATGTCAAGGAGTTTTATTTATACCTGCCTTTGTACAATACGGTTAAGTGGGTTACGATCGGCGTTCCTGAAAATGCAAGTTTTCATCTGCAACCTTCAACAAATCAAAAACCAATAGTAGTCTATGGTACTTCTATTGCGCAGGGTGCCTGCGCTTCAAGGCCAGGACTAGCATGGCCAGCTATACTTGGCAGAAAACTGAACAGAACAATTATCAACCTTGGTTTTTCCGGCAATGGAAAATTAGAAAACCCAATCGTTGATTTAATGACAGAAATTGATGCTGAAGTTTATGTGCTTGATTGTATGCCCAATCTTACGGCTAATTATAATTTATCAAATGAAGAGATAAAGAAAAGAATTGCAAATGCTGTGAGAGAATTGCAATCAAAAAGATCAACGCCTGTTCTTTTGGTAGAACACAGCGGCGGAGCGGCTAAAAATTATTTGGATACTGCAAGGGCAAATGAATACAAAAACAGCAGCCGGTTGCTAGCTGAAGCTTTTGCCGATTTAAAAAAAGAAGGCGTCAAAAACATTTATATTTTAACCGACAGAGCAATTGGGATTGACATCAACGGAACTGTAGATGGGCTTCATCCAAATGATATTGGAATGATGGACTATGCCAACGCTTATGAAAACATCCTTAGAAAAATTATACCGAAAACCAAAAAATAATAACGTAAAAATGAATAGAAAAGAATTTGTAAAGAATACCGGTCTGGCTGTTGCAGGAATGACCATTCTTCCCTCAGGAAGTCTATTTGCAAGAGCTAAAGCCGATGCGAAAGTAAGAATAGCGGTTATTGGCACGGGTGCCCGTGGTATTGGCCATGTTGATCTTTTGCTGCGCAGAGATGACGTGGACCTGGTAGCCATTTGTGAGGTAGAAGAAAAGGCGCTTAACGGTACTAAAAACCTGATCTCGAAAAGTGGTAAAAAAATGCCTCAGGTTTATACCGGTGATATGTATGCCTGGAAAAAAATGCTTGAAAAAGAAAAACTTGATGGCGTAATAATAGCAACGCCGTGGGAATGGCACAAGCCAATGGTGATTGGTTCCCTGGAAGCAGGTTTGAAATACGTAGCTACAGAAGTAGTATTGGGCATTACGTTACAGGATCATTGGGATGTAGTGAAAGCGGCTGAGAAATACAACGCCAATGTAATGATGTTGGAAAATGTTTGCTACCGCCGCGATGTGATGGCTGTATTGAACATGGTGCGCCAGGGATTATTTGGAGAATTGATCCATTTGCAGGGCGGCTATCAGCACGACCTGCGCGAAGTGAAATTTAACGATGGCGTACATACGTATGGTCATGGCGTGGAGTTTGGAGAAAAAGGCTATTCTGAAGCGCATTGGAGAACGGAACACTCTGTGCATCGCAATGGCGATCTATACCCCACACATGGCATTGGACCCATTGCACACTACATCAACATCAACCGGGGCAATCGTTTTCTTTCCCTGTGTTCTTTTTCTTCCAAAGCAAGAGGTTTGCACAACCACATTGTAAAAAATGGCGGCGAAAATCATCCCAATGCCAAAGTGAATTTTAAGTTGGGCGATGTAGTAACTACTTCTATCAATTGCGTTAATGGAGAAACAATTTTATTACAACACGATACAAATTCTCCAAGACCTTATTCTTTGGGCTTTAGAGTACAGGGTACCGAGGGTTTGTGGATGGATGTGAATAAAAGCATTTACATACAGGATAAATCAAAGCAAAACGATGCATGGGATAATGCGCAGGATTGGTTTGAAAAATACGACCATCCGTTGTGGCAAAGATGGAGCAAGGAAACTGCCGGCGCAGGGCATGGCGGTATGGACTTTTTTGTGATTCATTCTTTCATCGAATCTATCAAGCGCAAAACACCAACACCGATGGATGTGTACGATGCCGCTGCGTGGAGCGCCATCACACCATTAAGCGAAAAGTCTATTGAATTAGGAAATGAAACAGTGGAGTTTCCTGATTTTACAGGTGGCCAATGGATGTATCGCAAACCGGTATTTGCTTTGAATAACGAATTTTAAATGAAGTATTATTGTTCAGCAATTATATGCACGACAGAACAAGTTAACAACGAAAAATTGCTAAGCAATAATCATCTATCAATAAAAGCCGCAAAGGCCAAATTTTTAAGTAATAATTATTTGAAAGAATGTCGCAATCGGTTTTGCCTGCTTATGGGCTGAAAGAAGAAACGGTAAAAATGGAAGCGTTTGGCAGTGGGCTGATCAACAGCACATGGAAGGTTACAACGCCTGAAAGGCAGTATATTTTACAGCGGGTCAATCATGCAGTGTTTGAAAGGCCCGATAGCATTGCACACAACATCAGGCTCATTGCAGATTATTTGCAACAGCATTGTCCTGATTACTGTTTTGTAGCGCCGCTTACTACTAATGAAGGGGCTGAGATGATCTATTTAAAGGACGCAGGTTTCTTTCGCCTGTTTCCTTTTGTAGCCGGTTCACATTCCAAAGATGTTGCTGAAACACCCGAACAGGCTTATGAAGCTTCTGTGCAATTTGGAAGATTCACTAAATTATTATCGGGCTTTGATGTAAGCAAATTAAAAATTACCATTCCCTGCTTTCATGATCTTGAATTGCGTTATGAGCAATTTTTACAGGCTCTTGAAAAAGGCAACAAGCACCGCATCAAACAGTCGGAAGATTTGATCCGTTTATTGGTAGGTTATTCAGACATTGTTACAGAATACCGCAATATAAAACTTAACAATGCTTTCAAACTAAGAGTAACCCATCACGATACCAAGATCAGTAATGTACTATTTGATGCGAATGAAAATGGTTTGTGTGTGATTGATTTAGATACAGTGATGCCCGGTTATTTCATCAGCGATGTAGGAGATATGATGCGGACTTACTTGTCGCCGGTGAGTGAAGAAGAAAGCGATTTTTCAAAAATTGTGGTAAGGGATGATTTTTACAAAGCCATTGTGCAGGGTTATTATAGCGAAATGAAAGATGAACTGACAGCTACAGAAAGATCTTATTTTTTCTACGCCGGCAAGTTTATGATCTATATGCAGGCTTTACGCTTTTTAACTGATCATATTAGTGATGATGTTTACTATGGCGCCAGGTACGAAGGCCACAATTTGGTTCGTGCAAAAAATCAATCTGTATTATTAGAGCAATTAATTCAAAAGCAAGATCATTTACAAAACCTGCTCAATTTTTAGTTAGCATAAAACTATTAGCGTAAGCCCCCGGAGATTAAAATTCCGAGGGCTTACTTTATATTTCTGTATCGTTGAAAAAATATTAGAAGTCGTACTTAAAACGAACCCAAAACCAAAAACTCCAAACCCAAAATCTCTCTACTCAAACAGCCGTGCAAAATGATTTTCGAGGTGGTTACGCATGGCATTGCGAAACAGTTCCGGAGACCCGTTCTCTAAAATATCTACCAGGCCTTTATGCGATACGAAGGTGCGCAGCATCGGCTGCTTTTTCAGCAGCCCGCTATTGTGCACATAATCGAAAACGGGTAGCAGCATTTTTTGGAACTTTTTCAGTGTGTTGTTTCCCGTTATCTCATATAGTTTGCCATGAAAAGCAATTTCGTGTTCTATATTGAACAGGTGATATTGCGTAACAGGTGGTTCATTACTTACAATTTGGTTAAGTTCATCAATGTCTTCTTTTTTAATGCGCTGATAGATGAGATCAGCCATACCAATTTCAAGCACTAAGCGTATCTCAAATATTTCTTTCAGAGTTTCCTGGTCCAGTATGTGAGGATTCATACTCTTGCTCATCATGCCAAACAGGTCGGGGCTGGTAATGACAGAACCTTTTTTCTTTTTCGATTCGATAAGTCCCATGATGCGCAGTCTTGTCAAAGCTTCTCTTACTACCGTGCGGCTCACGCCAAGTGTTTCGGCCAGTTCAATTTCTTTTGGAATGACATCACCTACTGCCAATTTGCGTTCCTGCAACAGTTGTACAAGGCTGGCTTCAACTTTATCAACCAGCGAACTGGTGTCAACCGATTTGAGCGTTTGTTTGATGGCAGGTAAGTTCATAATATGTAATACTTAATCAAAGCTAATCAATTTCTTTTTCGAATAATCAAACGAAATTATTGATGCAAATAGCTTTATTTCAACAAGATAAAAATTTTTTTAAAAAAATTTGGCCTGTATAGAAAAACTCTTTTAATTTTATTATGTCATACATAATACTCATTCAATTTAAAAATTGCTTCGTATGAAATCTGCTTTTTGGAAAGTTTGGCTATTGCTCGCTTGCTTTCTCATTGCTGCGCCAGGTTGGTCGCAGACCAAAAAAATCTCAGGTAAAATTTTTTCGGCGGAGGATAACCAGCCTCTTGCCGGTGTTAGCATTACGGTAAAAGGGAAACCCACTGGGACACAAACAAATTCAAATGGAGAGTTTACTATTGATGCTGTCCAGGGCGATGTATTGGTTTTTTCCTACGCCGGTTATACACCGCAGGAAGTAACTGTAGGAAGTTCTTCAACTGTTGATGCTATTTTAAAAAACAGTAACAGTAAAATGGATGAAGTTGTAGTTGTTGGTTATGGTACGGTCAAACGATCCAAAGTAACATCTTCTGTTGCTAAGCTTGATGCAAAGGTTTTGGAAACAGGTTTAAGGTCTAATCCTGCACAGGCGTTGGAAGGAACTATCCCTGGTGTGAGAGTGTCAACAGGTACTGGCCGTCCTGGTGCATTGCCTTCTATTGTGTTAAGAGGCGGTACTAATTTCGATGGTTCTGGCAGTCCTTTAATATTAATGGATGGGCAGGTAAGAGGATCTTTGAGTGATATTAATCCTGCGGATATTGCAAGTATTGAAGTCTTAAAAGATGCTTCTGCTACGGCTATTTACGGTGCAAGGGCAAGTAATGGTGTTATTCTTATTACTTCAAAGAGAGGTAAGGCGGGATCATCTTCTCTTAATGTGCAGGCCAAAAGAGGTATCAGTTATTTGAATGTGCCTTATAATTTTTTAAGCGCTGAAGATTATATTAACTGGAGCCGCATGGGTGTGGTACAGGCCATCATCAATGGAACATTTGGCACCGTGGCGTCTAACTCGGCTTTGTCTGCTGTCGGTCCAAGAGGTACAGGTAATTTATACAAAGATGCTTCCGGAAATATTTTAGATGGCAATTATGACAATAGGGCCATTTGGAGTGTAATGCGTTTAAATGATGTTAACAAAGAATTGTTGAGTCAACCAGGATGGAAGACCATGAAAGATGCAGTGCCAACAAATGCAGCCGGTAACTACGATCCTAATGGTACTTATGCAGATCTGATTTATAAAGATTTTAATTATGGTGACTATGGTTTACATAACAAGGCTACAGTGCAAGAGTACAACTTAGGCATGAGTGGGGGTAATGATCGGGGTAATTATTTCGCCAATGTGGGTTATTACAATGAAGATGGTTTATCGCTGGCAACGTTTTATAGACGTTTAACTTTCACTTTAAACGGAGACTACAAGATAAAAGATTGGTTGAAGTCAGAGAGCAGTTTGCAATTTAATAAAGCAAACTGGAGAGATCAGTCTTTGCAAAATGGAGAAGCTAACTATTGGGGACGTATGCTTTCTGCTCCTCCAACTATGCGTGGTACTAATGCCAAAGGCGAGTTGATTTTAGGCCGCGATGCCAGTGATGGGAATCCTATTGTTAATATTGATAAATACAAAAGAGGTAATCAAACAGATAAGTTCACCATGGGACAATCTTTCCGTGTGGATGTAATGAAAGGCCTTTATTTTAAGCTAGGTGGCATTTGGATGTATGACGAGGGATATGGTGAGTCATTTAACCAGGATTTTCGCACAGGTTTATTAAGCTTAACAAATCCAAACACAGGATGGAACAGAACAAGATTCACCGAAGCATATTTTGATAGAACCATTCGCCAGACTTACAATGCTACTGTTAATTACAACACTACCTTTTTGGGCAAGAACAATGTGGAAGCCATGGCTGGCTTTGAATATTACGATGCTTATTCAAAAGGTGTTTATGCATCAGGGAGCCAGGCTCCGACCGATGATTTTCAGGATCTGCAATACACACTCGATAATGCAACTACCCAAACCCGTAGCACAGATTCTTATCACAACGACGACCGAATCATGTCAGGCTTTGGCCGCTTATTGTATGATTGGGATGGTAAATATCTTGCCAGCTTCACAGTGAGGAGAGATGGTGTTTCGCGTTTAGTGGGAGATAATCAATATGGAACTTTTCCGGCAGCCTCTGTAGGTTGGATGGTGCATAGGGAACGTTTCATGGAATCCACAAGAAATTGGCTTTCCTATTTAAAACTAAGAGCAAGCTGGGGTAAAAATGGAAACATTGGTATTGGTACCAGTAATGCCGTTGGCCTCTACGAAGTACAGGGCTCCTATGGTTCACAACAGCCTTATAATGGTTCTATCGGGTTTTTACAAACCGGTATAGCTAATCCTTCTTTACAATGGGAGCAAACGAACACTACTGAGTTGGGAGCTGATATGGGCTTCCTGAATAACAGGTTAAATGCTTCCGTAGCTTACTACAATAGAATTACCGATGATAAGCTTGCGTTTGTAAGCCTGCCTACATCTTCAGGCGTGTCAAGTATTAGAACTAATAATGGTAGCATGAGAAATCGCGGAGTAGAAATGGATGTAAATTATAAGGTTCTTCAAAGCAAAGATTTTACATGGCAGGTGGCAGCTAATGCATCCTGGAATAAGAATATTGTTCTTAAGCTGCCTTACAATGGTAACGAAAGAAATCGCCAGGGAGGCCAGCAGATATATGATCCCAAAACCGGTAAATTAATTTGGGTAGGCGGTTTTCAGGAAGGCCAGGAATGGGGTGAAATATTTGGTTTTGTTGCCGATGGCATTATCCGAAATTCAAAAGATTTAGAGTCTTACAACAAAATAGACCGTGCTGCTGCCTCGGCATATTTGAACGGAGGCGCGGGCAAAGGAGTCGCCAGTCAGAAGTTAATTACTGAAAAAGGCCTGAATGCTACAGGATTTAATTACATCGCTACACAATTGGGCGATGTAATGTGGAGAGACATTGATAAAAACGATACCATCGATTACAGAGATATGGTTTCACTTGGTCATACGCTTCCGCACTGGACGGGAGGTTTTAATACAACTGTATCATGGAAAGGATTTAGTCTTTTTGCCCGGCTGGATTTTGCATTGGGACACATACAACAGGACTTTATGCAAATGTGGTCCCTTACCAGTGCACAGGGTGAGTTTAATGCCACTGAAATTGTAAAGCAAACATGGACGCCGGAAAATCCTAATGCTAAATATCCCCGGTACTCGTGGGCTGACCAGTTGAATACAAAGAACATGGACAGGCCAAGCAGCATGTTTTATGTGAATTCAAGTTATCTGGCTTTCAGGGAAGTTTCATTAAGCTACTCCTTACCGGCGTCGCTACTCAAAAGAGCCAGGATTAGTGGTTTAAGGCTGACTGTTACAGGCCAAAACCTGGGTTATATAACTAATAGCATGTTGAAATTACCGGAACGCACCGGTGCACAAAACAGCGCTTATACAATACCTACGCAATTGGTTTTTGGTGCTAACCTGACGTTTTAATTATTAAATGAAATTTTATCATGAAGAAGTTTAAATATATTTTTTACGTAGTAATGTTCGCCTTTGTTGCGGCGTCCTGCCGTAAGTCGTTAGAACTTGCGCCGGTAGATTATTATGGCGATGGAAATTTTTGGCAAAATGAGGCACAGGTAACGAATTTTATGGTGGGCTTACATAAACAGTTTCGGGATAACCAGTTTATGTTTGTTCGTCTTGGTGAAATGCGTGGTGGTGGTTTTAGTAATGTGGACCGGCAAAACACTTCCTTAAACGAACTACCTATTATCAATCAGGCAATTGAAGAAAATTCTGCCGGTGTTGGCAATTGGGCTGGGTTCTATGGTCCCATCCTGCAACTGAATCTTTTTATCCAGAAAGTAGAAGCAATTGATTTTATTGCTTCAGATAAAAAAAATTATCTGTTAGGACAGGCTTATGCCATGAGGGCTTATTATTACTTTCATTTGCTTCGTACTTATGGTGGTGTTCCTTTAAGATTAGAGCCTGAAGTATTGAATGGAAATACCGATCCGGTTGCTTTGCGTAAAGCCAGAGCAACAGAAGCGGAAGTATTGGCATCTATCAAATCAGATGTAAACAAATCAATTACATTATTTGGTACAGCCACGCCGCCGGCTGATAAAAGCCAGTGGAATCCCTGGGCGGCATTAATGTTAAAAGGAGAAGTGTATTTGTGGTCTGCAAAAGTATATAACACAACTGCAGATCTAACAGAAGCAAAAGCCGCATTGAATGCAATTGTTGGCCCTTCTTTGCAAAGCAATTTTGCTGATGTATTTAGCTATGGAAAGAAGAATAATAACGAAATCATTTTAGCGATCCGCTATCGTGTAGGAGAAGCTGAAATGAGTAACTATGCTACTTTCCTGTATTCCACTTTTAACTTTGATAACCTGCATTACAAAGATTCTTCCGGCAGCGGTTCAACTTTAGTGGATCCGTTACAGATAGCAGCTACAAATTCCATGCAGATCATCCAGCGTTATGGATATACATTTGAATTGTTCCAATCGTATGATCTCGCTGATAAAAGAAGAAATGCTACTTTTTACGATTATTATAAAGTAGACAAAAGTGTTTCACCTCCCAAAGTAACAGTAAGGAACACGGCCCTCGTAAAATTTCTCGGAACAATTGATGCCAACAAAAGATATTTTTCAGATGATTGGGTTGTTTACCG
>JBQCHB010000476.1:0-15148 GCA_051955075.1 Flavisolibacter sp. | reverse complement strand
CATCTTTCTGACTTTAATAATATTCATCATTGTTTATGTAGGAAGATATTTTTATTCCAACGGCAGGGTTTTTATCATCTCTCTTTTTAATGGCAATGTAGTCCTGGCTGATAAGATCAATAAGCTGTTGTTAATTGCTTATTACTTGTTTAACATCGGTTACTCCTTTATCAAACTCAGGCAATGGCCAAAAATCGCTGGTCTTGAAACATTGTTCTCAAGCCTGGCTTCCAACACAGGCGTATTGATCTTCATCCTTGCCGTAATCCATTATTTCAATATGGCGGTTATTTACCTGCTTTCAAAATCAAAATCAATTTCTATCACCCGATAAATCGTTTCAATCATGAACAACTCTTACATCATTGCTGCTTATTTTATCTACCTGCCTGTTGCTTTGATCTTAACGTGGATCGTTGCGCACAGCCTTTTCAAAAATGGTCTCATTTTCATGCGTGATATTTTCTTTGGTCGCGAGGATATTGCCAGGGCAACCAATTCACTTTTTAAAATTGGCTTTTATTTACTCAACATTGGCTTTGCGCTTTATATCCTAAAAATATACAGTGGACTTACCGGTATGCAGGATACCATTGAAGTTTTGAGCTCCAAAATCGGGGGCTTCAGTATTTATCTGGGCGTGATGCTCTTCTTCAATCTATACCTATTCTTCAGGGGTAAAAGAGTTGCGAAACAAAGACATGCAGCAAGTACAAATTCGAACCAAGTTCACCCCCAATAAAAATGCCATGAAAAAAATTGTACTTGCAGGAGGAACTGGTTTTCTCGGATCCTTTCTTGCTTCGAAATTCATGGGAAGCGGTTGTGAAGTAATCGTAATATCGAGAACTAATGGCGATATTGCCTGGAAGGATAAAGAAGCAGTCGTTAGTGCCCTCAGTGATGCGGACGCTGTGATCAATCTTGCCGGTAAGTCTGTCGACTGTCGGTACAATGAGCACAACAAGAAAGAGATTTTAGAATCCAGGATAGAAACAACAAAAGCAATTGGCGAAGCGATACAAAGCTGTACGCATCCTCCCAAAGTTTGGATTAATTCAAGCACTGCTACTATTTATCGACATGCTGAAGACAGGGCAATGACGGAAGCAAACGGAGAAATAGGAACGGGGTTTTCGGTTAACGTAGCCTTGCATTGGGAGAAAAGCTTTTTTGATTTTAAGCTTCCGGCTACAAGGCAAATTGCCTTGCGTATGGCAATCGTTTTGGGAAAGGATGGAGGAGCGATGCAGCCCTTGAAGAGGCTTGCCCGATTTGGTTTTGGAGGAAAACAGGGTAAGGGCACTCAAACGTTCAGTTGGATCCATATTGAAGATGTATATCAGATTATCATGTTCTTGCTCGAACATGATAATTTAAACGGCATTATCAATTGCGCTGCTCCCGCTCCCGTTACCAATCAAATGTTCATGAAAACCCTTAGAAATGCTTTACATAAAAAAATAGGGTTGCCTTCACCCGAATGGCTGCTCAAAGTAGGTGCTGCGGTAATTAGAACGGAGACTGAATTGATCTTGAAAAGCCGATGGGTTGTACCGGATCGGCTTGTTAAATCTGGCTATAAGTTTACGTTTCCTTCGCTGGAAAAAGCCTTTGGGGATATATTGGTTTAAAAGACTTCCATTTGTTTTATATGCATAACTGTATCAGGTAAGCATGAAAAGTACTGAAGTACGGTAACAGCGCTTTATTGCCTTACTCTTCTTTATGATGCGCATGGTAAAGAATGGAGCAGCTATCTATTCTCTAAACTTTAAAAACAAAAGAAGGACCTTACACTCATGCTCATAAAATAAAAACAATTGTATTGCTGTTGGTTATCACGGTAACTGCCTCTGCATAATCTGATGTAAAAGACGTCAAACTATTTTTATTGATTGTCAAAAATAAAAAACGAACGCGTCTACCAGTTAGAATGTGAAGATTAAACGGGAATAAAGATTTGCTGCAATGCAACTCATGCCTATCATATTCATTAAAAAAAGAGCAATCGTTTGCGCAGCCTGCGCAAACGATTGCAATGGCAAAACGATACGTTCGGCCATTGCAGACGCTCGTTTTTAAGCAGGAAAGTATTTTAATTTCAGTTAAAGATTACGCTATTTTATAAAAAGGTGCTGATTTGAGAGTCGAGTTTGTCTTGACAGTGATGACGGTTTAAATCCGGCAAAAAATTTATTCTCATGTTAGGTTTTAGTTGCAAAGCAAAAAAAGAACTCCGTTATACAGCGGAGTTTCTTTAAGCTTAAAAGATAGTGAGCTGTTTGTTGAACCACCTGACATAGCCGCAGTATCTGATGGGTTTTCAATTTTAGAGAGATTCGTTGAATTCTGATATAACCAAACTATGAAAAGCAGAATAGACATCTTTAACATTAAAACCTTTTAGATGAAAGTAACATCTTTCGCCATCGGCATTGTTATGATCCTTGCACTACATGCACCGGCTTTTGCACAACGAACGACAAGCAGTGAAAAAGAAAGAGAGCACCTGGCCAGCTTAGAACAGCGAAGAGACAACGGAGAAAATGAATCGCTTGCTGTTGAAGAAAAGCACCGGCGGTCAGTTTGGTACAGCGCCATGCAACAAAAAAAGCCAAATTATTTTAAGGTAAAGAAGCTGTTCGAAAATTACTTTGCCCAACATCCGACAGAAGAAAGCAAGCCCAAAGAACTCTGTGCCAGTTGGCTGAAAACAAGCATTTTCTATCTCGATAAAAAGAACAGGGTAGTAGCGCCACCCAAAATTAATTACAACAAGATACATTCGGCAGGACCAGGTGTTTTGGCTGCGGTTACAGACAGCATGGCTGGCGACTGGCACATGCTGGGGCCACGAAATGCTTTTCAAACCGGCTATTCAGGCGTGGGCAACCGGGGTGGTTATGTAAGCTGTGCACGGATTGATCCTACCAACGCAAATAAACTCTTTATTGGTTTTACTACGGGAGGGCTTTGGGTTTCTGCAGATGGAGGCAGCATCTGGCAACTGACCGATGCTAATTTACCCGACAAAGAATACATTGACATTGACGTTTGTAAGGCGAATAGCCTGTATGTCTATGCGATCAGTAAAAATGGTGCGGTGATCAAATCAACAGATGGCGGGCTGTCGTGGTCTTCGACCTCATTGAACGCAACAAACTATCCTGGCAACGCTTATGATATTGCAGTATCGCCGGCCAATCAAAACATTGTTGTTGCCCGGTGGGGAACCAACTTATATCGTACTACCGATGGGGGAACAACATGGAGCGTTGTGTTGAGCGGATTAAAAAATTACAGTGTATGGGGCGGCACCAATGTCAGTGCTGAAATGCTGGACTTTCATGCGACGGATGCAAACGTTGTATATCATCTTGACCGTAACGATAATCAAAACTATATTACGTTGTACCGCTCGTCAGATGGCGGTGCCACGTTTACCAACCTGGGGAACATCAACATTCCGGCGGGTACAACGGATACCATTGTAGGTTGGGCTAAAATATTGACGGCTACGAACAATCCTTCCGTCGTTTATGTAGCCATGGGCACAGGCTCCAGCGCCTACGGCCACCACGAGGTACACTTATTTAAGTTAGATGCTGCTACCGGCAGCATCCTGCAAACAAGAGTAAATATGGTAAGCGGCGACCCCGGTGTGCACCACGGTGATGTGGCTATGGATTTAAACAATGATAATAATATCATTTATGGCTCTTATGCTGAAGGGAAGGCGCATTATTCTACCGATAACGGCGCTACTTTCACCAACTCCTCCACCAACGTGCATTCAGATCTTCGCGCCTTGAGCATGGTAAGCGGAAAAGTTTTGTTGGGCACAGATGGTGAAGCGGTATATTCTTCTGACAACGGTACTACGTTTACAAATCTGTCTGCCGCTATTTCCAACCATGAGTTATGGGGCTTTGGTGCTGCCTTCAAATCAGATGTACTGGGAGCAGGTTGCAATCACGGCCCCTTAATGATCCGGGAACATGAGGGACCTCAAGGATGGTACAATGCCATGGGCGCCGATGAAGGTAACAGCGATGTAAACCCGCTGGATGATAAATATCTCTACTCGCAGGGCTATAATACTTATCATGTGGTGCGTACCGGCACACATGCGATGAACTCCGGCGATGGTGGGCAGGAAATTGATCCGGGTGGTATTTATTCCTACTTCAATACCATGCACTGGCACCCTAACCTGTACTACACTTTCATCACACACCATGCGGGAGGTTATCCAAGCGGGAACCCCAACCTGGCTACCTGGAAAAAATCACTGATCAGGAGTGATAATAATGGTGTAACCGTCAACAAAATCATTAAAACCTTTACCACCGATGTTTTCAGGGAAGACATCTGCATGACGAATCCCAATGCTATGTATGTAGTGGAAGGGTTAAGTAATAACAAGCTTTGGAAAACGACCGATGGCGGGGTAAACTGGACGGAGATTACTCCTTCCACAACGATCACAGGCACAGGCATTCGCAATATCTCGGATATTGCTGTATCCGATGCTAATTCCAACGAAATATGGGTGTCGTATTCCGGTGTGCAGAACACCTGCCAGGTGCTGCATTCCACTGATGGTGGTGTTACCTACACGAATCTTACAACTTCTGTTCTCACCAATTTTCCCGTAACAAAAATTATTTTTCAACGCGGAACCAATGGGGGCATCTACATTGGAAACAAATCCGGCGTTTTTTATCGCAACAATACTATGGCTAACTGGATAAAGCTGGGAAATGGTTTGCCCATGGTGGACGTTCGTTTTATCTTCATTAATTATTACAAAGGTAAATTGCTGATCGGTACCAGTCGTGGCGCCTGGGATCATGATCTCTACGAACATTCCAATCCTATGGCACAAATATCAGCGGATAAGGATACCGTACGATGTGCTATAGACAGTGTGCAGTTTAGAGACTATAGTGTTGTCAAAAGCGGTCCTTCTGTAAGTTACTCGTGGAGTTTTCCCGGAGGGTCGCCGGCATCTTCTACCGCAGAAAATCCAAAAGTTAGTTATGGCACTCCGGGAACATATAATGTTGCACTCACGGTTACGGATCAATACGGAAGCAATACACAAACACTTACCGGTTTTATAAAAGTAATGTCCAGCGAATGCAGCATTGATACGGTTGCAGGCAAAAATCTCAGCCTTCCTGCGTCGACCGACAAAGGCAGTATTACAAGCCTGCCTTTAAACACCAATGCACTCACCATTACAGCCTGGGTAAAACCTTCGGGCATACAATCCGATTATACGGGTATCATCACGCATGGCAGCCGTACGGGGTTGTTTGTCAAGAATGGTTCAAATGAACTGGGCTATATGTGGGGCGATAATCAATGGGGCTGGAACAGTGGGCTTATGTTGGCAGCCAACCAGTGGAGTCATATCGCATGGGTAGTGACACCCACCAATACAACAGTTTATGTAAACGGCATAGCTGCTACCAACAATGTTGCTAATAATGTGATGAATTTGAGCACATCGCCCTGGTCAGTAGGAGAAGATATTGGCTATGGCAGTGGCCGTAATTTTAATGGAGAGGTGGAGGAATTATGTGTTTACAACCGATCCCTTTCGCTAAATGAAGTAAGAGAAAAAATGCACCTTACCCGTCCTGCTACGGAACCCGGGTTGATTGGCTATTATCAATTCAATGAATCGGTGGCAGGCAATTTTTATAATAAGGTAAGTGGTGGAACAGTGATGACCAATAGCGGCGGTGTGCAGGTAGTTTCTACGGCACCTGTGGCCTCAGGTGTTTCTGTCCGTACCAGCATTACCACGCAGGGAACATTTGACTTTGGTGCGGCCGAAGCGGTGTTGACATTTACAAAAAATAATGGTGGGGCAAATAATTCCAAATACCCTAATGGAGATGTAATTGTTTACAAATTAAATAGTCAGCCCAGTGGCCTCCCCACTGCAAGCTTGAATTACTGTGATCGGTATTGGATCATAAGAAGCTTTGGCACCAATGCAACGATCAACACATTGCAAACACTGAGCTACAGGCAAACTGGATTTAATAGCAGCGGTAATAGTTTATTCAGGCGTAATGCCAATGATTTCGGGACTACCTGGAGCAACGCAGTCAGCACCTCTACCACATCTTCATCATCCGGCAATGGCGGCACCCAGGTTTTCAATAACCTTAAATCAATCATCACAACATTCGGACAAAATACACTTGGCAGCACTTCTTTGCCTTCATTTAAAAGCAGCGATGTGATTGCTGATGTACCGACTCATGGCGATGGTATGCTAAAGATTTCTCCCAATCCGGTAACAAACACACTGAGAGTGGTGTACGAGCCCGGCCAAAATAGCGGCGAAGTTTTGTTGGAGATAGAAACAATGTCCGGTCGAACAATCACGAGCAGAAAAATAAATGCCCGTACATTTTCAGAATCTATTGATGTCTCCGGTCTGTCATCCGGAACGTATGTTTTAAAAGTCGGAAGCAGGATCTTGAAGTTTGTAAAGCAATGATACAGTAGTAAATAATGCAAAAAGGCTGTCCGCACATCGTGATGGCCTTTTTTGCTTTTGAAAGGAGAGACTATCTCGACATAGATCGTCTGCATGGTACAGGGTTCGCTGTTTTAATTTTTTAGCCAGTGACAATAATTTTGTCTATGCTACTGAGCGATCCAACAAGGCAAGCGCTTCCCGGCGAACGATGATCTCGATCACTTCTTCGGGTTGCTTCATGATAGAAACCGATTTTGTGATGTAGTGTTTTTGACTTCCCTGCACAGATAGCACAAGCCTTACTTGCTCGGGGAGGGGTGAATCACCACCAATGTTATCCCTGGTCAGGAAATAGTCGATCTCAAAGCTGTGAGAACCGTTATCAAAATGGCATTGTTTCGGGGTGTTTAATTCCATAGGTTAGATGAGTTTGAAATACAAACGCGAGTTACATTTATTTTGGTATGAAAACAAGCTACCTAAATTTTAAACAGGCCTTAAATGCTTGCCCCCGCTGGATGGAGGTAGAAAAAAAGATTTTATGCACAGGGGTATTACTGTAATGGTAATGTTTGCAATGACGTTTATTAGCGGCTGCGAAATCGACAACCCCATACTATCCCGTTCCTAAATTGTTTGTGGGATTGGCATTGGTCCCTTTAATTTTTTTTCGTTACCTGGAAATAAGAAAATACAAATACCAGATATCAAACCTTTGGCACCGTGATCGGCAATAAAATGTTCAGGCCTTATTTAAACTTAGGTTTTTTCTTATTGAATTTTTAAATGCTATGGAGAATTAAAGTAACCGTTGTAAAGTTGTGCAATCGTATTCGCACTTGTTCATAGAAGTTTTACTTTACCTTTTCTTTGTGCCCAGCTTAAAATGTGTAAATAAAAAGTACTTTTCTATGGAGCATAAAAAACTTCACCGGATTATTTTAGTTCTAATTTTCCTAACCTTTGCTTGCACTATACAAGCGCAGCAGCTAAAGGTGCTTACGTATAATATTCATCATGGTGAAGACGTAAATGGCCAGTTGAATTTACAGCAGATCGCGGCAATCATTAATAAAACAAAACCGGATGTAGTGGCGCTGCAGGAAGTAGACAGTGTCACCAATCGTACTAATAAAACTGACCAGCTTCAACAACTCGCTGCACTCACAGGCATGAATTATTTCTATGGAAAAAGCATGAACTATGATGGCGGTGGCTATGGTGTGGGCATACTTACAAAATGGGCTATCACTGACAGCTTCATCACCCCTTTGCCTGGTTTTGCAAATAGCGAACCAAGGGTAATGGCGACCGTAACCTTACGGTTAAAAAACGATAAACGTGTTCTTTTTTCATCCACTCACCTCGATCATGTAAAAGATCCGGCAGAAAGAATTGAACAGGCCAAAAAGATACAAGCGGTATTTTCTGCTATCAATATGCCATCGGTACTTGCTGGAGATTTCAATGCTCAACCCGACGAATCAACTATGAAAGATGTGATTCGTCATTTGTTTGAGGATACAGATCCAACGGGCCGTTCGTTGTCTTTTCCCTCAGGTGAGCCAAAGATTAAAATTGATTATGTGCTCGTCTCAAAGAACCATCGCTGGAAAAAGATCCGTTATGAAGTGATTGAAGACAAATCGGCTTCCGATCACCGTCCCGTATTATCAGTTATCGAACTACAATAAAGCCAAACAATAAATTTATGTCTTTAAAAAAGTCAGGATTACCGCGACGCCAGTTTCTGGGAGCTATTTCAAAAGCCGGTGTGCTGGGTACATTAAGTGCAACGCCCCTGGCGGGTATGGTTAAAGAGTTTCAAAAAGTATCAGCACGGCCTGCAGAAGGACATGTGTTTCTAACCAGGCCGTATGTGCAGGCTCCTACATCAAATAGTATCTGCATTAACTGGATCACTAACAAGCTTTGTTATAGCTGGGTGGAATATGGAGAAGATAACATTTTGGACAAAAAAGCCCATCACACGACAGATGGTTTTGTGGCAGCCTATAATCGAATTAATTGTATTGAATTAAACGGGCTTAAGCCTGCTACAACATATCGGTATAAAGTATACTCAAAGGAAATTCTAAGTTTCCAGCCTTACAAACTAACCTATGGCGAAACGATCAGCAGTGAAGAATATTCCTTTAGAACAACTGATCCCAAAGCCACCAGCGCAAGCTGGCTGATACTCAATGACATTCACGACCGCCCTGAATCTTTCGGGCCTTTGCTTGCGTTAAATGGAACAGACCCTTATGATTTTGTTTTTCTAAATGGGGATATGTTCGATTACCAAACCGATGAAGACCAGATTATTAATCATTTATTGAACCCTTGTACTGACGCCTTTGCCTCCAATAAGCCATTTATGTTTGTAAGGGGCAATCATGAAACAAGGGGCAAGTACGCAAGAGAGTTGAAACAGTACTTTGCCAATATTGATAAGGGGCAATATTTTTCTTTTACACAGGGGCCGGTATTCAATATTGTTTTGGATACTGGTGAAGACAAAGAAGATACACACCCTGTTTATGCGGGTATTGTAGATTTTGATGCCTATCGCAGGGAGCAGGCCCTTTGGCTGAAAGAGCAGTTAAAATCTAAAGCTTTTAAAAAAGCAAAGTTTAGGGTGGTGATGATGCATATTCCCCATTATCATTCAGGAGACGGACATGGCACCATACATTGCAGGGAGATGTTCGGTTCATTATTTAATCAATACAAAATTGACCTTCTTATATCGGGGCATACCCATACATACGGGGTGCATGAACCCGAGCCGGGTAAGCACCATTTCCCCATTATTATTGGGGGCGGTCCTAAAAATGGGAACCGCACCCTGATTAAGCTGAAGGCAGATCAGCAAAGGCTGGATTTGCAAATGCTAAGAGATGATGGTGTGGAGGTAGGAAGATACACGATCCTGTCCAAGCGTTGAGGAGTGTCTTTCGGCTTTTCCATCAGAACATCGTTTAAATGCCTTTGAACTTAACGGTTGACAGGGGACACCGTCACCCGGAAATAGATTTCCAGCGGTGGCGTTTTGAAAAAATGATAGATGGGTTTATCAAACCACAGTTCAAGATTGATTGGGGAACCGAGGTAAGTGTTAAGAAGGTAGTAGGCGCCGGAATGGTCGCCGCTTTCACCATTTAAGTGCATGACGTCCGCTCCATCAAAAGGATTCTCGCTCATCAGGAACCCAACAGAATCTTTGCCTTCGGAGGCTATTTCCAGGAAATCGCAAAAAGCGCCGACTTTCTCCAGGTCTTCCGCTGAATGGTTTCCATATTCCAGCCATTCAGGCAGGTCAAGATACCAGGTCTTACCGATCTTGTAATAACTAACTGTTTGCATAGGGACGATTACTGCGCAAACTTACTGCGTAGAACCCGCAGATACAATAGTAAAAATACGCAATAGGATAAACGGCCATCTAATGAAAATAATTATCCTACACGCTTGTGAAACCGGCTGCCCAAACTTATTCCTGCGATAATTTTAAGTAGAGTGCTTTAAGCTACCTTGTAATTATTGAGGCAGGGTAATGGCTATATTCATTTTGTAGGAAGCAACGGCCGACATAAATTACTGGAATTGCAGTTATGCTCCTTCTAGGATTGAAACATATAAATTTTTAAGGTTAAGCTGATTGCACAGTCCTATTACGTAACGCAGTTTTAAAAAAATATTTTCAAAGTTTTGATGGAAGGCAGATTTGCCTGATTTAGGACAGCTACGCCACAATGGATGAAAGACGAATAGAGGCATCCGCTCCGTTTTTACTAGTTGTAACTTCAATGACGGATATGGCTGTTGACCTGTCAGGTCATTTTACAGAAGTCCGCATTGCGTTAGCTTACAAATATCGCAGCCATGGTTTCTCCCTATGCGTTTCCTTGTATTTTCCATACCAATTGCACAACGGATAAAGGATTATGACAATGCATATCCATACTAAATAAATATACCAGAGGTTCAGGCCACTAATTCCTTTCGGTCTGCCTAAATTCATTCCAAATACCAAATCTGAATACTTATAGCCCTGCAGAAAAACAATGATAAACATAAGGGGATGTATAATATACCAATGAAAGAGAAAATAAAAGAGCGGAACCTTGCCATAAACCATAGCTATTCGGGTAAACTTGTTTTGCAATCCTTCCACCCATGAAAGAACTAAGAACATGACACCCAGCGTAAGCAAGCAAAAATCCAATGAAGGCGGGTACTTGGTAACGTTCATGAACGAGAGAACGGTAAATACTCCGTTTTTTTGAATGCTCCATGGAAAAGAATCGCCATAAACATTAATGCCACGCAGTATAAAAAACAACCCCAGTGCAGCCAATCCGATTTTAGCAAAAATTGATTTTCGTTTATCAACCGGGTAGTCAAACAAACGGCCTGCTGCAAAGCCCGTAAGCATAATACCAAGCCATGGAATGGGAGGGTAGCCCATGATGAATAAGCCGCCTTCCCGAAAAGGAATCGCTCCGGGGGCAACCGTCATCATGGAAATTTTGGCAAATATTGATGTATCATTTCTTGGTATCAATCCGGATAGATTGTGCAGGAAAATAATTGCCAATCCAATGATCAGGATTGTCCTGGCTGATGCCCGCAAAAGCAAGCCCAGGATAATAAATCCAACTCCAATAGTTGCAATAACATCGAAGATGAAAACACTGAAATGAGGGTCAAACCAAACGCCGAAATTAACGAGGGTAAATTCAAGAATGATCAGCCAAATACCTCTTGACAATAAAAACTTTCGCGTGGTGTGAACATCATTTTTTCTTTTAAAAGATAAATAAGCAGAAGCACCAGATAAAAAAACAAAAGTTGGTGCACAGAAGTGGGTGACCCACCTTGTTAGAAAAAGCACCACCGTAGTTGTCTGCAGGTTAGTTGGTGAATCTGTAACTGAACTAACATGAAGGATATCCCGGGTGTGATCGAGTGCCATAATGATCATTACAATGCCTCTTACTACATCAATGCTCTGAATTCTTTTCATAGAATTAATGATTTGTTTCTGATACAGGACTTAAATAACGCAGGGTATTAAAAACTGCCTGGTGCATAATAGTTGCATGATCTTCTTTTTGGTAAATAGTCAAAATATACATTGACGTTCCTGCTTTTGGTTGACCTGATTTTGTCTGCTAACAAATTAGCATCAACTTCCATCACACACGAATATTGACTCAGTCCTTTTCATATTTAAAAGTCTGTAAAAAGTAAAGACGGCGATTGCAAAATCCATGAACAACAACCTTGCCTGTATAGATAACCTTCAACTGCCGATAAGTGAATAAGAAAACAAACGCACGGGTGAAAACTCACTCTTCAAGCCGGGCATACACCTGCTCTTTATAGCTTCTGCCAATAGGAATTAATTTGCCTTGAATCTCAACATCAGTAGCCGAAAACGCATCTATCTTATCTTTTGCTACAATAAAGGAACGGTGTATGCGAAGGAAGTTACTGTTTTGCAGAAGTTCCTCTGTTTGTCCTAATTGAAACTTTGTAAGTATGGATTTATGCTTGGAAACGATTTTGATATATTCTTTCAAGCTTTCAATGTAGAGTATCTCGTCTAAAAACATTTTTACTTTCTTTTTTCCAACGTTAAAAAAAAGGAAAGGTCGTTCGCTGATGTTTTTTGACGAAGTCATTAACCGGGAAACTTCTGTTTGCTGGTAGGCTTTATTCACTGCACTAATGAACCGGTTAAACTCAATGGGCTTGAGCAGGTAATCCACAACGCTTAACTCATAGCCTTGTAAAGCATAATCCTGGTGGGCAGATGTAATAATTATTTGCGGCGGGTTATTCAGCGTTTTTATAAAATCCATGCCTTTCATTTTAGGTAAATGCATGTCTAAAAAAATAAGATCAATCTTAACACGCTGCAAAATTTCGAGGGCAAAAATGGCATCAACGCATATATCAGCTAATTGCAGGAAGGGTACCTGCCCTATGTAATCCTCCAGCACCTCTGCTGCCAGTGGTTCGTCTTCAACAATAAGACAGGTTATTTTTTGCATAGCTCTTTAAATTAATGGTCAATAGCACGATGAAAAAAGAATCTTCATTGATCACCCGCATATCGTAGTCAGCATACTGCAATTCCAGTTGTCTTTTTACGTTGTTCAGCCCAATGTTTGCGCCGTTACACTGATGGCTGTTATTTTCCTTTGTATTTTTTACGCTGAATTTAAGAATGCAATCCTTTAATTTCAAATCAAGCTGAATCAATGAAGCAAAGCGGCTTTCGCTGGCACCGTGCTTGAATGCATTTTCTACAAAAGGCAGCAAAAGCAAAGGAGAGACAGACTCCTGTTCATTATTGATTTCCTTCAAAAAACTTACTGTGAGTTTGTCGCTGTATCTTATCTTCTCCAGATCAATATAATCTTCCAAAAGCCGGATTTCATCAGCAATGGCAATCAACGGCTTTCTGGCATCGTAAAGCATAAAGCGCAGCAATTTCGATAGCTTCATTATGGCGCCAGGCGTCTCATTAGATTTTTTCCTGGCCAGTGCGTAAATATTATTCAGCGTGTTGAACAAGAAGTGCGGGTTGGTTTGATTGCGAAGATATTTTAGTTCGGTTTCCAGTTTTTCTTTGATAAGCAACTGTTCGTTCTGTCCTCGCTTTAACTGTTGCCGCATTTGCTTTATGGTAATGGCAACGCCAGACACAAACCCGATATCCATTAACGCCACCGGGAATCCCAAAGGATAAAAAAAGAATGCACTCTCGTCATGCCAGCTATATACGAAAGGATCAATGACAAAGGCCAGCAAAGCCCTGTAAAGAACAATGGAAACAAATAAGGCCATCAGCGAATACAAGCTCCATTTTTTTCCAAATCCTTCCCTGATAATTCTGTTGAGTGTAACGGATAAAATAAAATAGGTAAACAATAATTTAGGGATCAATAATATTAAAACGTGTTCGACTGAGAAAAGCAGGTTTTTTCCCGTGGTTGGTTGCATGCGGGTACTGTTTAAAAGAAAAATCAACAAAACGTCCTGAATGGCATATACAAACCAAAAAGCGACATGTAACAAAACTCTTTTCATACTCCGGTAAAATTGATAAAAAAATCATCACTTATGTAAGCTAAACCACCGGCAACATTTTGCGGTGTACAAACGACCTGTTGGATCGAATGGCCGAAAGCAAAAGAAGAATACTAACCTAAGAGAAGTCTGTAGCGAACTAAGTTCTGTCAGTTCGCTACGGGCCCGTTTAAGATAATGCTAACCACTCAGTTTCTATACGATGAAGGAAATGCCGACGTTCCAAAAATGTTACCACCCTGACGTTTTACAGGGGTTGTAATGCACATAATGTCCTTTTATGAATCTTCACTTGGCGCCTGCAAAAACGATCGTGTAAGGCTCAGGGTACAACCTATTCGCTTCTTAAATTATCAGCCGGATTAGCATTGGCTGCTCTTATCGTTTGCGAAAGGATGGTTGTAAGAACAAAAAATAGCATAATTAAAAGGCTCGACACTATTTCAACAAGTCCGATTTGAACGCTGTAATGCTGTGTATTCGTCAGCACATGATCCATCAAAAAATAAACGGACGGTATGGTGATAATGCTCGCAATAACCATCAGCTTTATAAAATCTTTGGACAATAGAACCACCAGGTTTTCAGCACTGGCGCCCATTACCTTTCTGATGCTAATTTCTTTGAACCGCTTATTTATGGTAAAGGACACTGTTCCCAACAGGCCGAGGCAAGCAACTGTAATTGCCAACAAGCCTAAAAAACTCCACAATTTCATGATGATCTTATAAAAGCTGTACGCTTCTTTGATTTCTGTTGATAGCAGTTGTCCTGAAAATTTACTTTCGCCTCCTATTTTTTTCCACAGTGTTTCCATGGTGGCGAGACTGCCCACCGCATCGCCTGAGGCCAGTTTCAAATTAGCATACCTGAACTTACTTTGATCGTATTCGAAAAAGAAGGGTTGAATAGCGTCTTTTAAACCTGAGTAATGAAAATTCTTCAGCACGCCTGCTATCCTGTAAGCGCTGCTGTCGTTCAATACAATTGGCTTGTTAAGCGCAGTAAACGCATCTTTCAGGTGTAACCTGTTGACAAACTCCTCGTTTACAATAATCGGTCGTATATGCTGTGAAGGACTACTAACGAAATTACTGCCCGCAAGCAGGTCTAACTTCATGTTGGAGATAAAATTTTCATCCACAGACATGGACGCTACTTTTATTGAATCGGATTGGCCGGATACTTTTACGAATCGCTCTGCCGTTGAACCCGTTCCTAAAATGTGCGACGACATCGATATTTTTTGTACCGCTGGTATTTTTGCAAATTCGTTTTTAAAGAGCTGTTGATCCACATTCTGCAGGTTTACATCAAGCAGGTTCTTTTGTTCAAAACCCAGGTCATAATTTATAGAATACTGGTATTGCCGCATCATGATGATAACAGCCATAATAAAGCCAAGTGAAATGACAAACTGTGTGGTTAAAACAACCTTGCGAAAAATGGAACGGCCGCTTGATTTCAATTCTTTCCCCTTTAATGCATTGAGCACAGAGATCTTGGAAAAATAGATAGGAATAGCACACCTCT
>JBQCHB010000475.1:0-3640 GCA_051955075.1 Flavisolibacter sp. | reverse complement strand
TTCTCTTACGGAACCCATTCAAATTATGGAGGCCGATCATGAAGCAGCAGGCGGCATTTTGGCAGACATAGAAAAAATAACAGGCAAATACAATCCGCCGGCAGATGCCTGCAACAGCTATCAATACCTGTATAAAAAATTGAAAGAACTGGATGAAGACCTGCACCAGCACATTCATCTTGAAAATAATATCCTTTTTCCAAAAGCATTGAAACTGGATAAAGAATTGAGATCATGAAAGACCGTCTGACTATGAATGGCAAACAGGTCCTTGTTTCAATACGGGACCTGGCTATTGCCATTTATTTTTCAAAAATTAATTGATGATAAATATTCGATTAGCCATGACCATTAACGCCAATACGAAGATTGCCCCTATACTGAAGCAAAATGCAAAAGCTTTAGAAGCCATTATCAGCGTCAGTCCAAAATTTGAAAAGCTGCGCAATCCTTTGCTGCGCAAGGTTATGGCGGGAAGAACCACGCTGGCGGCAGCGTCAAAATTTGGCGGATGTAGCATAAATGATTTGTATGAAAAGCTGCAGCCACTCGGTTTTGAAATCGACAGGCAGCCGAAGGCTATCGAAGAAAGGAAAAAACCTGCTCCACAATTCATCACAGCTTTTACAAAAGAACAATTGGTCGTTCTTGATGTAAGACCTGTGATTGCTTCAGGAAGCGATCCTTTGAATCTTATTATGGAGAAAGTAAAAGCCATTGAACCTGACCAGGTTTTAAAGGTTATCAACACATTCGAACCGACACCTTTGATCGTAATGCTGGAGAAAAAAGGTTTTGAAACTTATGTAGATGAAATCGACCGTGATCATTTTGAAACCTATTTTCATAAATCCTTTCAATCAAAGCCACAAGCTTTCACAAAACCCGTAATTGCAGGTAATGATTGGAAAGAAATTGAAAAAAAGTTTGTAGGGAAAATTCAAAAAACAGATGTGCGCCATCTTGAAATGCCTAAGCCTATGCTTACTATTTTAGAAGCACTCGACCGTTTGCCACAGTACGAGGCATTGTATGTTTATCACAAACGTATTCCTGTGTTTCTATTGCCCGAACTGGCGCAAAGGGGTTTTGAATACCGGGTAAAAGAAATTGCGGATGGCGAAGTACACCTTTTAATTTTTAGGAACTAATGTTTGCGGCCACTACCAGTTCCAATCCTGTTAAGAACACTACATACAAAGTGGTGATACCTTTTTATGTGTATGCGGCTTTATCGTTTTTGGCTGCAACAATGCTTTTGTTTTTTTCAACCAATGCATTTACACAACACTATTTTCATCCGCGTACATTAGCCATTACACACACAATGGCGCTGGGCTGGGGCACTATGATCATCTTAGGCGCCAGTCATCAGTTGGTTCCTGTTCTGATTGAGTCGAAATTGTTTAGCAATTTTTTGGCGTACCTCTCTTTTATATTGGCTGCTGCAGGTATTCCATTACTGGTGTATTCGTTTTTTAATTTTCAATTCAACTGGACGGCACAAACAGGTGCTGTTTTAATTAATGCCGCCATTGTTGCTTATTTAATAAACATAGCAGCAAGTATTTTAAAAAGTAAAACCGAAAACGTACATGCTGTTTTTGTTTTTACTGCAACGGTCTGGTTACTTGTTACAACTCTTATTGGCTTATTGTTGGTCTGCAATTTTACTGACAGCATTTTACCAAAGAATTCTTTGCAATATTTATCCCTCCACGCACACATTGGTGTAGTTGGGTGGTTTTTATTATTGGTAATTGGCGTTGGCTCCAGGTTAATTCCTATGTTTCTGATTTCGAAATATGATGATCATAAAATGCTCTGGCGCATTTATTTTTTGATCAATGCAGGGCTTATCATTTTTATAGTTACATTCTTCCTTGGTTTATCCTCATCTGTTTATTTTTTGCCCGCGGCAATAGTATTGTCGGCACTTTTTCTTTTTGCAAAATTCTGCCGGAACGCCTACCAGCAGCGTATTCGCAAGCAGGTAGATGAACAAATGAAAATATCGCTGCTGTCTGTAGTAATGATGTTGCTGCCCATCGTGCTATTAGTTGTTCTGATCATTTTATTAGCCTTTTCATGGGCCAATACAAAACTGGTGCTGGCTTATGGCTTTTCTCTTTTCTTTGGCTGGATCACTGCTATCATTTTTGGAATGACGTTTAAAACGCTTCCATTTATTGTTTGGAATAAAGTGTATCACGATAAGGCCGGCCTTAGTAAAACACCTAACCCAAAAGATTTGTTCAGTACAAAAATTTTTAACAGCATGGGTATAGCTTATCTAACAGGGTTTGTGTTTTTTGCAGCCGGAATTTTGTTAGTGAACACCGTCGTTTTGCAATCGGCCACAATTTTATTATTGATAACAGCAGTTTTATATAATTGGAATGTATGGAAAATGCTGGCACATAAACCTTTGATCAAATGAATGAAGTGATTACTAATAACGATCAATTGTGCACTGTGGCTTTAGCAGCATTGCATCATGTAATTGATCCCGAAATAGGATTGAATATTGTTGATCTTGGCCTGGTCTACCAAATAGATTTTGACGAAGAAGTGAAAGAAGTTTTTGTATCCATGACATTGACCACACAGTTCTGTCCTATGGGCGACAGCATCAGGGACGGTGCCACAAGAGCCATGCAGCAGGCTTTTCCTGCATATCAAATTCATATTGATTTGGTTTTTGACCCGCCATGGAATTCGGAAAGGATATCAGAACAAGGCAAACAATTTTTAAATCATTGAGCTATGTTGAGCCACACTTGTAAAACTGCCGTAAAGGCTGTTATTTTTCTTGCCGCTAAATACGAAAACGGCGAGAGGGCAGGTATAAAAGAAATTGCTGAACACATTGGCGCCAGCGAACACACAGTTGGTAAAATGCTGCAAACTTTAGTGAAACAAAATATTATCAACAGCCTGAAAGGTCCCGCTGGTGGCTTTTATATTTCTGAAAAGCAGCGGCAACAGCCCATCATTAATATAGTGCAAGCAATTGATGGCGACGCCATTTTTAAAGGATGTGGACTAGGATTAAGCAAGTGTTCGGCTACACATCCCTGTCCTATGCACAATGAATATAAAGAAGCAAGAGATATTATTGGAAGAATATTCAGAACCAAAAAAGTGGAAGATCTATGCAAGCCGGTCAATAACGGCCTTGCCTATTTAGTAGGGTAAACAAAAAAATATGCAACAACACGATATACTGAACCTGGAAGACGTAAAGAAATTAGTGGACACGTTCTATGGAAAGGTGAGAGCGGACGAAATGCTGGCACCCATTTTTAATGAACGTATACAAAACAGATGGCCAGAACATTTGGAAAAAATGTACCGCTTTTGGCAAACTGTATTGCTGGATGAGCATACTTATTATGGTGCACCTTTTCCACCGCATGCAAAGCTTGCCGTAGCGCATGAGCATTTTGAAAAATGGCTGCATCTTTTCAACCCAACGGTTGCTGACTTGTGTGGGGGTGACAGGGCGGACGAGGCTAAATGGCGTGGACAAAAAATGGCACAAATGTTTGAAATAAAAATCGAACTCTATAGAAGATCTGATGCCAGGCCTTTGGTATAGCCTTATACGTGCAGTTATTGGATAAAGCAAAAATGAGTT